>NZ_JAGQBV010000013.1:0-47152 GCF_024345815.1 Cyanobium sp. HWJ4-Hawea
ACCACCAACAGGGTGTCGCTCAGATCTGAAGCCGGAGATTTGTGATCACTCTCTTCACGATCACTCCCTTCACGGTCAAGGCACTCGCGAATGCGGGCACCGGCCGCCTGGATCATCTTGAGGTCCACCCCCAACTCCCGGCCGTAGTCGATCTTTAGACCCGTTTCGGCGGCGTAGGTATTGAGAACGGAGGGGATGTCGTTTTTGGCATGGCCCGCCGCAAACAGCATCGCCGGCACCGCCAGCACATGGCGCACCCCCCGGGCCCTCAGGGCCTCCAGGCCATCGCGCAGGATCGGGCGGGCGAATTCCAGGTAGCCGTATTCCACCGGCACCTGGGGCAAAATCGCCTGGAGCTGCTGGGCTAGCTGGGCAAATTCGGCCACCGCCAACTTGTTGCGGCTGCCATGGCCGCAAACCAAAACCCCAATCGGGCCATGGGGCCCCTCCCGAAGAACTGCTGGCCCAGGGGCTGTCATGGCCGATTGCACCTGACATTGACCCTATCGCCAGGGGGGGCAGATTCGTTTAGGGCGAGGATGGGGCAAAGCGGCCCAATTCATGGCCCTACGCCTGCCCCCCTTCCAACAGCTTCCGCCCCCCGGCCCCAAGGCGAAGCTGCTGGAAATTCCCATCGCCCAGCTCCAGCCCACCCAGCTCTGCGTTGGCCTGGCCGAGGTGCGCAGTCGCCAAAGTGATTTCTCGAGCGAAAGCGGCCAGGAGCTGCGTTCCTATCTGGGCACCAAACCCGTACCGCTGGTGCGCAGTAAGAAGGGGGAAGTGTGGATGGTGGATCGCCACCATCGCCTCAGGGCCCTATTCGAGCTCCAACCAGAGGCCACGGCCTTTGGCTATGTGGCCCTGCAACTGGACTGCTCCGATCGCCAGCAGGTGCTCGCCGAGCTAAATACCCGGGGCTGGCTGTACCTCTACGACGGCCGGGGCCTCGGCCCCCTTGATCCGGCGGCCCTGCCACCGCAGCTAAGCGGCCTGCAGGACGACCCCTACAGAAGCCTGGTCTGGAAGCTCAAAAAGGAAAAGCTGATTGATCCAGCCCCCCTAATTCCCTTCCATGAATTCCGCTGGGGCGCCTGGTTACGCAGCAGGGCATTGCCGCCCTTCAGCTCGGGGCAACTCGATCCCGCCCTACCGGCGGCACGGGCCTTTGCCCGATCACGGGCCGCATCCCACCTGGCAGGCTGGAAAGGCCCCAACCCCTGACCATGGCCCTGCCTGAAGCTTCTGGCCTGGCGGCATTTGGCTCCAGCCTCACGGCGATCAGCCTGGCGGAATTGGGCGACAAGACCTTCTTTATGGCCTTGATCCTGGCGATCCGCCACCCGCGCCGTTGGGTGTTTGTGGGGGCCTTTGCGGCCCTGGCCGCCGTGACCATGATTTCCCTGGGCCTGGGTTATGGCTTCAAGGGAATCCTGCCCGAGGCGGTGGTGCCCTGGCTGGCTGCGGCGCTCTTCCTCGGTTTCGGCCTGAAGCTGCTGCTCGAAGCCCAGGGCCTGGGGGCCCAAGCGGCCAACCAGGAGGCCGAACAGGCAGAAGCAATCGTGAATGAAGCCGAAAGCAGCAAAAACTTTGATTCGGCCTGGGGGGTGATCTGGGAAGCCTTCGTGCTGGTGTTTATTGCCGAACTAGGTGATCGCACCCAGTTCGCCACAATTTTCCTGGCCACGGCACCGGCCTTTAGTTTTGCGGGGCTGCTGGCTGGATCCCTTGCTGGCCATGGCCTAGTTACGGCCCTGGCGGTAAACGCGGGGAAGTGGATCGGTCAACGGGTAGATGAACAGCTGCTCTACCGGCTCAGTGGTGGCCTATTTCTGGCCTTTGGTCTGGTGGCCCTCAAACAAGCCCTGGTCTGACAACTACGCTGCCTTTCAGTGCAGCTAAGCAATCGGTGGCTAAAGACGAATCAAGCCGTGGACCAGAACTCCTGACCCTGGGGTGGACCGCCGAGGAAGTACGCAAGTACGAAGAGCTCTGGGAATACCGCCAGCGCTGGGGCGCGATCAACCTCGAACTGGAAGACCGCCAGTTTCTGCGAAAGGCTGAAGGTGCGCTGCCCAAAAGGGTTTCTGGCAAGGGTTCGGTCAAAAAAGCCATCCAGGACAAGGCCCACTACCTGTGGTTATCGAGCTATTGCGATGCCATGAAAGCCAGTGCCCCTGAGCTTGGCCTGGCCGAAGACGAGCTCGGGGCCTGGCAAATCGTTTTGGAGGAGGAGCTGCGCGCCCTTGCCTATTACCAACCGGTGCTCGGCCTGCCCGACACGATCAAGGCAAAGGAGTTGATCAGCCTGCGGGAGCAGTGGGTGGCTGGGGCGGAAAGTCAGGGCCGCAGCCTCAGTTTTGATTTCGATGCACCGCTGGAGGCCGCCAAGGCCCAGGGCCACAGCAAATGGAAGGCGCTCCGGCCAGAAACGGCGGCAAACCCCAGCAGCTATTTGGTGCTCCAGGGGGAAGGGGCCGAAGCCTTCCGGGCCCAGGTGCGCACTGGGGTTATCGAATTCATTCGCAGCACCTTCCCGTCGCTGAAGGAAACCGATAAGCCCGAACCCCCTGCCGATTGGCAACCCGCCAGCTGAGCCCATTGGCCTAGCTGGCCAACAGGAACCCGGGACATACGAAGGTCTGGGGGAATGGGGCGCACCGATCAGCAAAGCTGTGGGCAGATTTTTTCCACCGGCGCCGGCACTTTTCCCCAAGCCAAACCGGGGTTTTCCACAGGCGCTGGAGCGGAAAGCCCAATGGCCGCAAAAGCTTTAAGCGGGGGGTGGGGAAACGGGCGAATCGCTTGACGCCTGCAGTCAGGCTGCCAGTGGTTCCAGCCAGCGGCGATCAAAGCAGCCAAAACAGCTCCGGGCACTGATTTCTCAGATGCCGTCACGAGAGACAGGCCCGAGATCGGGATTTTGCCTGGCAGGCCAAGGTGGATCCGAGCCAACCAGAAGCGAGCAAATAGGGCGCATGCAGCAGATCCCCGACCACGCCCCCAGCAGCGTCAGCGTTGAAAACCAATTCCCTGAAGACCTCTTCGATGCGATGAAGGAGTTTGTGCGCCTCCACCCCCAATGGGACCAATACCGGCTGATGCAGGCAGCTCTGGCGGGCTTTCTCTTCCAACATGGCTGCAAGGACCGGGCCGTGGCGCGCCACTACCTCAATGGCCTGTTCCAGAGGGCAACTGCCAACAGTGGCTCTAGCGTTCCCTAAGGAGATTTGCCGGCCTACGGCCGGGCTGTTTACGGGGCACTAGCGATCAACTGGGCACTGCCGATCAGCTGGGCACTGCCGATCAGCTGGGCACTGCCGATCAGCTGGCTTTCCGTGGCCCGATAGACCGCCTGGGCCTCGGCGGCACTGCCACCAACGCAGGTCATGCCCAACTTGCCGAATTCCGAGAGGCAACCGAGCAGGTGAAACACGCTGCCGCGCAGCCGGGCCGGGTCGTAGTGGAGGTCGGCCTCGGCCACGATGTCGATCAGATCGGCGGGCAACAGACCCCTAAGGGCCGGATCCGCCAGGTTGTCGCTGGCCTGGTAGTGCAGGGGTTGGCCGGTGGGGGCCATAAACAGGCCAGTGGCCGGATCCAGCTCACCGGTGGTGATCGCCCGCAGGGCCATGTAGGGGTGGGTGGTGCCACCCTGGCGCAGGTTGACCTCAATCGCCTGCAGATCCCAGCGATCACCAAAACGGCGGGCGATGAAATCCACGGCATAGCGCTCCAGGCAACCCCGCTGGGCTAGGGCTTCACCGACGGCCTGGCCGTGGCGCATCAACTCGAGGCGATAGGGGTCGGCGCAGGGAAACTGGCAACCCAGGTAGGTCTGGCCGCTGGGGCCACCAAGGATCTGCTCATGGGTGGAGAGCACATCCACGGCACCGCCGGGATAGATCGTGCCCTGCACGCTGGGTGAACTCAGGCCATCGCCGCCCTCCAGCCAGGCCTCCACCAGGGCACCCCGATCGCCGAGTAGGAGCCGCCAGGAGGGGGCAGGCATAGGCAACTGCTCCAGGGATTGGCGAATTAGCTGGCGTCGCTCGCGGCCACTGCGGCCCTCCAGCTGGAGCGGCGCCAGTTCAAAGGGGGCATTGCCCTCCCCGCTGAAGCCCTCGTTGAGCTTGACCACACAGCGGCCTAAATCGGGCTGGTCTTCCCAGAGCGTTGCGGTGGCTTCCGCCAGGTCATCGAGGTTGTAAACCAGGCCACTGCCGGCGGGATGGGGCACACCGCAGGCGGCAAATAGCTCCCGACTCCCCGCCTTGCTGCCCCAGTAACCCAGGGCAGGGTCGGTGCCCAGCAGGGGAATTTGCAACAGCTCGGAGAGCCGTTTTTCCTGCTCGCTGACCACAAAGCAGGTCATCAAACTGCGGCCGGGGCGCAGCAGATCCTTGATCCGAGCCAGTAGGGCCGGGCGCTCCAGCAGCTTTTCGGTGAGGGAGCGGGGCGAGGCGTCGTCGGTGTCGAAGAGATGTAAGCGCCGGCGGGCATGGGAGGTGGGCACCCCCGGCAGCAGCTCCAGCACCGCATCCACCACCAGCTCCGGCAGCAACTTGCTGGTCACATAAATCGCCCGCACGCCTGGATCCCGGAGCCGTATCAGGGAGAACAGCTGGCGCTCCTCGTAGTGGTGCGCCCCAGTGATCATGGCCATCTGGGCCGGATCCATGCTCAGCGAAGGCACCACCAGCAGGTCCACATCGGCGCCCTTGGCCCCGTTCTCCTGCCCCCATGCAGGTTGGAGCTGCTGTTGGAGTTCGGCAAATGAAAGGGGCATTCGCTGCAGGGGCCTTATGCGCTTCAAGTGTGGCTAGCTAAGCCGCAAAAAACGCCCCAGGCCAAAATGGGATGAGCTTTAGCCGTGTTCCATGCTGCGCCGCATCGCCAACCACCTGCTTGCTGATTTGGCTGGCCCCGCGGGCCTGGCCGCCGTGGCAGTGCTGACGGGATTGGGCTCGCCCGCCCTGGCGGCACCTTTTAGCTACAACCCGGTGTCATTTGCTGGCTTTGCCAACGAGACCTACCGGCTCCAGGGCAAGGACGTGTTTTTCAAAAACCTGGGCCCCTGCGTCAAGGAGGGTCAAGGGGGCTACCGCTGCCTTGGCGGCGAGGCCCTGGTGGGGGTGCCGGCCCAAAACGGGCGCAATTTCTGCAAGGTGGGGGCGGTTTGGTACGTGCCCTTTAGCCGCACCGTGCAGTACCGCACCACCAGCTGCAGCTTCCGCAGCGACAAGCAACGGCTGCTTGAGCAATCCCAGGATCTGCTGCGCAGGGGCCTCAACACCCTGGAGAACTACTCCAAGTAGGCCCAGTGGCCAGGGTGTCCCTCACCACCGTGAGGCCCAGCTCAATGGCTGCTACGGACACACTTGCCCGCAAAGACCTGATTGACCTTGTTGTTAAGGGCGTCGCGGGAAGGGTGGCTTGTGGATCACGGGTGAACGACAAAAGGCTTTGTGGATCACGGATTGGGGTTTTGTGATCCACAAGAGGGGTCATGGTGGCCCCTCCAGACGCCCCTCGTGGCAGGCCCGGATGGCGTATGCAGGGCCCAGCAGCGGGATCAGCTGCTGCCAATCGAGCTGTGGCGGAGGCAAGCCGCCCAAGTGGTAGGGAACAGGAGCCATCACCCGATCAAATCCACCGGCAAATCGGCGCTGCGGTGCAGCACCAGATCGGTGGCGGCATCGCGGAGCTCCAAGTAGAGCTTCTTGCCGCTCCAATCGCCTGGAATCAACAGCACACGATGCTGGCTGAGCTGCCTGGCAAGTTCCTGGCAGAAGCGCTGGTGGAGCTTGTTGGGGGCGGCAGCGGTCATGGCGAGAGGCGGCACACCCGATACGCGCAGATTACACGCGTGCTTGTATTTATACGTGCATGCTCGTAAATACTCATACGGCTGTCGGGAGGCGGTAGGTGCGGCCCTTGCCCACCCCTTCCGGAATCAGGGCGCCGCGTTTGGAAAGGCGCTGCAGGGCATGGGTAGCTTGGTTTTCCTCCAGTCCGAGGGCCTGGAGCAGGTCCCGCCGGCGCAGAACCTCTCGCTGGCGGGCAAGCTCAAGAATGCGTTGGTCGATCTCTTCAGGGGTGAAAGCACTCTGGCGTTGGTATCCGGCTTCCTGATCGAAGGCTTGGTAGACCTGCTTCGAAAGGGTGTAGCTGCGACCGCGCCCTTGCCCCTGAGCAGCCACCAGATCGGCCTCCACCAGCTGCTCCAGGTGCCGCCTGATCGTGGGCTCATCACGGTGCAGGCTTTCCGCTAGCTGAACGGTGGTGAGGCGGCGCTGCTCATGCAGGGTGTGGAGCAGCAACAAGCTGAGCAGGCCCAGCGGTTCTCCACTCAACCGTTGCTGCCCTTGCCAAAGGGCGACCAACTTCAGATTGGCTGGCTGGGTGCTCAGCTGCAGCACCACGTCATCCAGACTGGATTGGCCGTAGTTGGGAGCATTGCGCCCCGCTTCCAGTAGCTCCTGGTAGATGCGGTCCACACCCCGGCCGGTGCGCTCTGCCAGGCCGATCCGCTTGAGGGCATCGGCCAGCGCAAGGTTGCGGGAACGGGGCGGCGTCGTGAGCAGGGTGTCGATGGTGACCCCACGCACGAAGCCGCCGGGGTTGCTGATCACCAGCTGCTCCCCGAGCTGCCAGGTGACATGCACGGCGGCCAGGCGGGTGTAATCGCGGTGGGCGAGGGCATTGATGAAGGCTTCGCGGAAGGCGCGCTTGCTGAGATTCGGCACCGGCACGCGGAACAGGCCCACATCCAGCTCCTGCTCCGTGAGCAAGGGATCGATCCGCTGCTCGACCTGTTCCACCAGGGCAAGAAGTGGTGATCGCCAGAAATGATTGATCCGCACCTCCGTTCCCTGCAGCACCTGGAAGCCGCATTCATGGCCGGGGATGCAGCGCCGGATGGCCGCCTCAAAGCCCAGCAACAACAGGCCTGCCGCTGTGGGCCGTTGGGTTCCTTGCACATCGCGGCCCACCAGGCCCAGGGCTCCATCAAGCTCGTCGTCGCTGAGCTCGAGCAGGCTGGGATCGCCTTTGTAGGTGCGCACCATGGTGCACAGACGCTGGCGCTCGGCGGGATTCAGATCGTCCAGTGTGGCCGTGAGCAGGGGTTCGGCCGACCAATCCAGCTCCAGCTGCTGGTGGGAACGCCGCATCACATCCACAGCGCTGGCGGGCCGGCAGAACGGCTTGCCCTGCTGGTCGAGGCTACGGATCTGGCAACGGCCGTCGCGGCTGAAGACCGTGCCCTGAGCAAGGGGAACATCGATCTGCAGCACCACAAGATCGTTCAGTTCCAGACACTCCACCGAGACGGACAGCGGAGGCGTGGTGCCTTCCGCGATCACGGCGGCAAGGTTTTTGCGGCGATCACGCGTTGGATGCAACCCCGTGACGGTGCCGTTGTCTTCGATGCCCAGGTAGAGGGTGCCGCCCAGGGCATTGGCCAGGCAGAGAGCCGCCAAGGCGAGATCGCGATCTTTCAGAGGCTCCTTGCGGTCACCCTTGAACTCCACGGTGAGGCTCTCTGCAGTGGGCAGCTAAGAAGCGTTTTCGTTCATGCCGCTGGTCCTCGAGCAGAGCCAATGAGATCGAGCCGCCTGGTAAGCGAGCTCCCCTCGATCCGGCGGTGAGCTCCCCTCGATCGGCTATGCGCTGCCATCAGCCGTCTTCCCCTGCCTGCCTATCCACGGCCTCACGCCCCTGCTCACTGAGCCGGTAATTGGCACCACGGGCGGCCCCGAGCTGCTCGATCTGACCGGACTCCTTGAGCTGCTTGATGACTGGCGTGATGGAGCTTGGCTCCACATCCAGGGCAGACGCGATGTCGTTCCTACTGAGACCTTCTGCGGGGGCTGCGGTGAGCGCCTGCAGGGTGTCGCTGATCAGGGGGCCGCGGATCAGGCCATCGCTGCGGTAGGTGGCAACAATCGTGGTTTTTGCTTTCGCTTTGGCCTTGGGCTTGGTCCTGGTAGCCGTTGTCATCTGCCCGCCACCTGCAGGTAGGGCACCACCAGCTGGCTGGGCTGGATCGCCAGGGCTTCATCACAGGCCAACTGGGCCACCCGGAAACCAGCTCGGGTCTGGGCGAACGGAGAGGAGCGGGGAAAGCCCTGCTGAAACAGGTACTCCCCCATGCCGGTGAGCACGCCGCCGTTCCACCAGCCCAGCCGCTGGGTATCGCCCAGGGCCGCCACCACCAGGCGAAGCTTGAAGAGCTGGCGGAAGTCCAAGGGGGAGTGCGAAGTGCTGCTAATCCACACCAAGGATGATGCAGCGCAGCCACAGCTCTGGCAACTACTGCCACCATTGCCCGGAAAGCACACCTTCGGGACAATCAGACAGTGGAACTCAAGGTGGTGGCCGAGGGAGTGCTGATTCGGCCGGTGACACCCCGGTCCAGCCTGGCCGCCAGGCTGGAGACCTATCAGCCAATGCCAGGCGAACTGATTGAGGAGATGGCATGGGATCCCATCGGTGCTGAGGAGGTCCAAGAACTCAACAAGATTGCTGACGCCCTCAAGGCCAATGCCCTAAGGGAGTGGCACAAGTTCAGAAGTTAGCAATTATCAGTTGATTTTTCGATGAGCGGAGTAAGCATTCCTTGGCCAATCAATTGATCAAAATGCTGCCAGGTTGCATCGGAATGGAGCTTACTGGTCATGCGAACACCAAGTTCAAAGTTATGCAGCTGGGCCGCATCGGTTATGTTTGCGCTTGTCACAAGTAACTGATTATCAGAGACGACTGCTTTGACATGGCAAACAGCTACAGCATCCAGCTGAACTGAGCGGGGATCATAATAAACATCTGGCGAGATGCCATCTGGCTTTGATTGCCACAACTTGTTCCAAGTTTTTTCTCGAAAATGGGCCACCAGGGCCTCGGGCAAACTGCCATCACCCCTCCTGCGGGCTATATTGCAAACAAGCCTCACCTTAAGTTGAGGCTTTTTATCCATACAAGCTTTAATTTGCTCAAATAATCTCGCAACAAATGGGCCCTTATAAAATGCATATGTAGTGATCAACAAACGCTGCTCTGCCTGTTCTACAAGCTGCTGAATCAACACAGATTGATCACGCATCCTGGCTCCTGCACCCCAATCGGGCCCCGACCAAACCAGTTCCGTACCCTGTAGATCCTCGTGCTGCAGTTGTTGCGCCAGCAAAGCCTCTACCGCAAGGGAAAGGGTTGCTCTAGTGCCTCCAGAATCACGCCAAGCGGAGAGCCACTGCATTAGTGCTGCCAGATCAATCTCTGCAGATAAATCATTGAAACTAAGCCGAGCCAAAAAAGCACTGGCATCATCCAAGCAGGAATCACCCTGGCCAAAACCATCAAGACGAGGATCTAGCGCATCTAGAAGAATCTCTAACTGAGCCCTACTTAGGGTGGGAAGGTGTGGGCCCATAAGCTTCACCTCAATCGATTAGATCTGCAGGGAAAAATGCGGCATCATCGGTCTGTAGAGTAGGCACTACAAGTGCACGATCTAGGAATTCATTACGTCTCTCACAGCTAGTTTCAGCGATCAACAAACAGCCATGGCATGCAGCACCATGGGCATAGCGTTTTTCCAAAGGGTCATTTGGCTCATGGCCAGAGCAAAAGGGGTCGTTAGAGCAAAGAGAACCACTTTCAAGTGATGCCTTGAGCAGATCTTCAACGCGATCGGTCAGGGCAACCAGGCCCCCGAGGGTTCCCTCTGAACCACTACCGCCGGTATAAAGCAGGATTCCATAGCCAATACCAGGAAATGCATAGATCCGCTCTTTGATTGCCGAGGCTCCATAGCCACAATCCAGTGCTGCCTGTGTAATCAACAGATGGGCCAGGCTATGGAGCATCAGATAGCCACCACCTGGCCAGCCAAATTTCTCCTTAGTTAGGCCGTGCTCCCTGTTCCATGCCTGGAAAGCTTGTTCATGCTTGGAGAGCTGCTGACGGACACCATCACTCTTGAGCCAGCCCTCTACTTGCGATTTTGAAAACTGAAGAAAAATGCCTTCACCAAGATTTTCAATTGCAGGCAGCCAAGTTAGTTCCTTCACGTCGATGGCGGCCCGTTTGACACCAAGGTCGAGGGGATCACCATCGATCTGACTAACAACAGCCTCCAGCCGTGTAAAACCCAACAATGCCATCACTTCGCGCATCCGATGCACTTTCAAGACGCGTGTTACCCGCTGGCTAAACCAGGAACCCACACCACTTAGATCGACTTCTTCGGCCTCAAAGCTGTTTTTTCCCTGCTCGCGCTTAAGTTCACTCACTGGCCCGATCAATGCCCTCAACTCCTGCAGCTTCAGGGCCTCACTATTGGGTGGAGCCTGCTCAGAATTACCTCTAACGGCTTCCAAGGCAACGTAGATCTGCTCTGGGTCTTGCCCTTTTAAGAATTGCGCAATGTGCTCGGGTGCAAAGTCTTCAAGCCAAAAAGCCAGTTTCTCTGCTGAATTGATCTTCTCGAATTGCTTGAGATGCTTGCCGATCACCTCGCGAACTGCGTCGATGGGTTCGGGTATGGAGATAGCAGAGATCAGCTCGGGGAAATAGGCATTACTGGCGGAACGCACCAGGAGACGGTTGGGGTAGCCACCCGGCTTACTGATGTCTGCGACGCACTGCTCCTGGCCATAGCTTCCCAGCCAAGGACGGTGGCCCTGGCAATAGCCCAAGGCAGGCCGGTCGCCGTCTTCTCCTTTTGTCTTCTGCTTGGCCTCCGAGAGGCGTCTGCGTATTTCACAACGGGGGCAGCGCACATAGATCTCGGTGAAGTCGTTGCCCGAACCCGCCTCGTCCAGCCATAAGGTGGTTGTGCAGTTGGTTCGTCCGCCATGGACGAATTCACGCCACTCAATATCGCTGAGGTGGCCATTGGGGCAGCTCTGTACAAAACGCACCGGCACAACACGATGGCTTTTGCGATCTACATCTAGGTACTTACCTTTTTCCAGCCGCCTGCCCTCAACCAGGGGCCTGGTGCGATAGCGACGCCCTTCGCAGACCTCTGTCTGATCCAGTTGTGCCACAAACCAATTCGGGAACTGGGGGCTGCGAATACCGCCCCCACGGTTGCTGCCACCTGGCCCGGTGTCTTGCACCGGCGGTTTTTGTAGTTTCAGAGTGGGGACCTTGAGGGTCTGGCGCAACTTGGTGAGCAGCCTTGGCTCATCCACATCTTCTGGGGTCTGATCAGCTCCATAGCTCCAGAGGTTGAGGCCACCGATCACAACGGAATGATCGGGCAAATCCACCATGGCGCCGGGGCCATAGGTGGTGATCAGTTGGCTGTGCCGCACCTCCCCTTGGGGTTTGACGGATCGGTTACCAGTGCCGCGGCCTGCCATCAGTTCATACCCCCTTCATCGCTGCTGTCGGGTCGTTGCACAAACAGACCCGCCGTGGGCTCCACATCGCGCAGGCTCCAGTTGGCAACGAACTCCCTCTGTAGCAGCGGTAGTTCATCGAGGTCTGGATCAAGGGGCGAATGCAGCAAGGCAGGAGCTTCTCCCTCCTCTCGGCCGTACTGGAGCAAGTCGCCCTTCTCATCGGCCAGGCGACTCCACTTATCCATCAGGTTTTGCACCTGGGCCACCACGGTGGCTGCCAGTTGATCACCATCAGGGGCAGCGCGCCTTATCCGCTCACCCAGGCGCTCAGCCACCAGGCTGCCCGTGGCTGCAACCTCCTTATGGTTGCCCGCACCCTTAGCCCAGGTGAGCTTGGGATTTAGGTGCCTGGCCAAGGCCACGCTGATGGCAGGAAGGCCACGCTCAATAGCCCGCCTTGAGAAAGGGGTGACGCTGGTGGCCTCCACATCTCGGTAGAAGACCGAATGCCAGAAACTAAACCGCTCGTAGTGGGAGCGGTCACGGGGGCGGTTGGGATTGAGCAGTACTACTACCAGCCCCGGCCTTTGTGAATCTCGGCCTACCCGGCTACTGGCCTGGATGTATTCGGCGGTTGTTTTGGGCTGGCCCAGCATCACCATCAGGCCTAGGCGACTGATGTCGAGGCCCACAGAAATCATGTTGGTAGCTAGTGCCGTATCCACGGGCTCACCCTCGTCAAACCTCTGGGCAAGGCGGGCTTTGGTGGTACTCACCTCCGATGTGGGAACCCGAGAGGTGAGTTCCAGGGGCTCATTGGCGATCTTGCGTTTGGCGTAGCGCGGTTGAGGATCGCCAACTAGGCGCCGGCGTTGGTCGTAGGTGGTGAGCTGGGAAGTGACCTCTTCTTCAATCAGGCGTCTGGTGATACCGAGCTCCTTGATGGTGTTGAAGTAGCCCAGCAGGGTTAGGTATGGATCCACTGGATTTGGACCAGGAATCTCTCCGGCCTTTTCCTGGCGCTTGCGCTCTTGCTGGGCCTGCTTAGAAAGCTTCTGGCCAGTGGCTAGCAGGGCCAGGCCAACCCTCAGCAGTAAGGCCTTCTGGTTGCGGCCCGGCGCAGAGATACCCAGATACACCCGGCCCGGGGCTTCTGAAAGAGGCTCGGTTTTGGAAAAGAAGGAATCGCGGCGATCGGGGCCCGGCGCAGGAAAAATTGCGGGTGTGCCCTTACGGGCAAACAGGGCCCGCATCTGCTGGGTGGCACGGCGCACAGTGGCAGTGGATGCCACCACCTTGGGACGAATTCGCTGCCCATTGCACTCCCGGGTGCAGAGCTCATCAATCACAGCTTCGTAGAGGCCGCCCATCGAGCCCAATGGCCCAGAGATCAAGTGGAGTTCGTCCTGGATAATCAGATCAGGTGGTTCCAATCCATCGGGTAAGGGCTGGCCGGCCTGAGCAGATGGCGGATCACCTGGCCCTGAGAAGCCCTTGGTGCCCTGGGCATGGCTCACATGACCAAATAATTTGCCAGTGGGGCCCACCCAGGGCAGCGCTGCAAATTTGTCGACAGTGGCTATTACGAAGGCGGGCAGCCGCTGGTAGAGCATTTCATCAACGGCTACCAGGGGCAAGGTGTTGTCTCCTGAAAAGCGGCATTGCCGGTTGCGGCAGCAAACCCTTAGCTCGGTGGGGTGGTCGGCATCGGGCAGCAAACGGAAAACGCCGCGGACAACTGCCGGACGATCGTCGTGTAGTGAGGCCTTACCCAGCTGGGTGCCGCACCATGGGCAGTTATCAATCGGAATGGGCTTGTTGTCGCCGCCTGTCCAGGCAAGAACTCTGGAACGGGCACTGTTGGTATCGGCATCACCGCTGCGGCCAAGCTTGTTGGGGGTGCCGCTTTGCCCGACCCAAAGGCCAATTTCAAAAGGCCATTCGCCCAGGGTGGCTGGATCTTTCTGTCGCTCTATTTCCAGCGCGCAAATCAGGGTGGATGCCCGGCCGAGTTGATCCAGGGTGAGCAGGCGCAGGGTGTAGCGCATCAAAACGCTCATCCCGGCTGAATGGATTGAGCCGCCATGGCGCAGACGCCTGAGCACCAAGGTGTAAGCCGCCAAGCCCAGGTATGCCTCGGTCTTGCCGCCACCGGTGGGGAAGAAGAGCAGATCAATTGTTTCCCGCTCTGGGCTTTCGGGCTGACGCATCCCCACCAGGTTCATCAACACGAATGCCAACTGGAAAGGGCGCCATTCAGGCTCCACTGCCCTTGGGTCGCGGCCTTCCATCACGCCAAAACGCTGGCGGGCCGCCTGGGCCATTACCCGGTTAGCGATGGCGAAAGCGAGCCTTACCTGGGGGTCGCTAAGCAGATCAATACCGTGCTGAATCCGTTGCGCCTGTTTATTGGCTTCGTTCAGCATTTCGCTGGCCGTGCGCTGTTGCTCTGGGCTGAAGCCTGCTGTGGTGGCTTGGTCTGAAATCCATTGCTTGTATTGATCAACAAGGGGTTGCAGGGCGGCTTGAATCTGCCCAGCTCCGGCGCTAGCGAGCTCGTCCAGATCCCCCATTGCCAGCCTGACTTTTGGAAGCTTGGCCGGGCTCACCTTCTCAATAGTGGCCTGGGGTAGCCAGGTGGTCTGCAGCAAATTGCATTTTCCAGCCAGTACAACTGGCTGGGGCGAAATGTTGTGGCCCACCGCAAATTCGAGATCATTGCGATAGTGCAGGTTGTTGACCCGTTGATCCCAGTCGCCTACTGAGGCCTGGTGGTCGGCGGCGCGGGGATCGCAACGCGCAAGGAAAGCCTCGGCGCACGCCACATTCAGCTGAACCTGAAAGGCGCTGGCGGCATCACGGTCGTCGCTGCTGACACCGTCGTAGCGGCGTTCATTGGTGAGGAAAAGGCTCACTGCAACAGCCGTAGGTGGGTAGCTCTGCCCAACAGGTGCGGAACGCACATGCCAGCGGGCCCAGAGGCCATTGGCTGTGGGCACCTCCTTTTGATTAAGGCCGGGCTGGGAGGGATCGAGATCCGATGCCTTCAGGGTGAGGGGTGTGCTGTGGGGTTCGCGCTGCCATGCCTGATCGGCAGTGCTGCCTTCCGGTGGCGGAACGCGTTTGTAATTGGCCCAGTGGATTTCAATTTGGAGGTCTGTGGGTTGGCCAATTAGGAAGCTCAACCCAATCGAAGAGGGGAAGAAAACTTTTCTCGCCGGACCGCCTTCACTGGCGCCGGTATCGTCGGCAGCAGCTTTGCCGCGCGTTTTTTGATCGCCGCGGGAAAGATTTTGGCCATCTAGGCCGGCGAGATCGTCGTCGGCTGTGTCATCGGCCTTGATCTCCAGGCTGGTTTCGCTGGGGATGAGAAAGCCGGTTTGGTACCAGCGGCTGGGGCTGCGATCAAGCAGCTCGGCATCCAGTTCAGCGGCCTGCGCTAATTCACCTGCAGCTTGCAGTTGGGCAAGCACAGTTGTTGTTGGCCCTACCAGATCCAATTCCAAGGCCTGGATCAGCTGTTCACGCACTGCTGCGCTGGTGGAGTTGGAGGTCAGGGTTCTGGCTTCTGGTGAGGCCTCAGCCTGGATGAGAGCGGAAGGATTGGGTTCCATGGTTGCTACGCCTCCTCGCTGCTACTGAGAAATGTGTTCAGCCGCTCAGCGATCAAGCGCCGCCGCTCCGCCAAGAACGCTTTGTAGCGCTCAATAGAAAGCATGTCAGGGTCGGTGGGGATGCACTGGCTCTTGAACGGCTGCTCGCCATTGGTCTTTCGCACCTCAGGGAAGTAGAGGGCAGGCTCCTTGGCGCTGATCTTGCGGTTGGCCTTGCCGCTGATGAAGGCGAGGTTGGCGATGTCATCTGTCTCCCGGGTGGTGGCAGTGCTCTTGAGAACAGCCTTGGGGAAGATGTGGTGGAACTGCAGCTGGTGGGCATTGCCCACATGGCTGAGGGCGATGACCAGGTTGGAATGCCAATCGCGGGCGCCGGCAGATTGAAAGGCCAGGAACATCGTCTTGAACAGGGCGCTGCGCTGATTCCGGCCTTCCAGCTCCTCAGGGGTGACATCCAACCGTCCCACCTGGGTGCGCAACCTATCAAGCAGCTCTTGAAAGCCGCCGCCATCGCGGAGGATCTTGAGGTCTTGATCGAGGAGGGTTTCGCTCGAACCTCGGCTGTAACGGCCCTTGGCATTGGCGAGCAACACCCAGCGGCGTAGGCTGTGCGCTTCAGAAGCTGCGAGCTTGTAGGAGCGCTGGGCCCCATAGAAGCCCAGGCTGATCAGCAGGAACGGCGAGGCCAGCAGGGCCGGGCTGGTGATGCCGGCATTGCTGCGCAGGAAGTTGATCGCGAATTCCATGCCGCGGCAGCCATCGTCCCAGCCGCTCTTCAACGCATCGAGGGTGAGGTTGGAAACGGTGAGGAAACGGGACTGGCCAGTGGCATGGGCGACCAGGTTCTTCAGATGGAGGCCCAGGTCGAGCTCAAACCCGTCTTTGGTGCAATCGGCCTGGAAGGCCTGGAACACTTTCAGAGAGCCACGCCACTTGGCGGTGATCTGAGCCAGGGCAAGATCAGAGCTGCGTAGCTTTGCGCCCAGGGAATTCACCCGCACGAAGATCTCGGTGACCTCGTCGTAGGAGAGGGACCTTTCGAGCACATCCATCCGGTAGATGTACTTGCGAATCTCCTTGAGTCGGTTCAGTCGCTGCGTATAGCGCTCAGCACGTGGGTCATCGAGGCTTGTGACGCCAGCTCGCTTAAGGAAGTAATTGTTGTCATGCGATCCAGCAAACACCTCGCTGACCTTCACCCACTGGGGCAGCTGTTCGAGCTTGCGTGTGCTGACCACGAAGGTCATCTTGTCGAAGCGCTTCTGCAGTTCATCTTCTGTGGCATCGACCTCTTCATCGATCGGCTCTTCCCCGTCGTCGCTGTATTCAGGAGCGTCAATGTTGTTGTCGTCCACTTCAGTGACGAAGGGGAGGGCATCCGGGTGCTCGAGGTTGAACAACATCTCAATCGGCCGGACGCGACCATTCACCTGAACTGGCTTGCCACGAATCACTGCCGAGAGGGACGTGAGCCGCTGTTGACCATCCAGAAGGAGCTGGGTCTTGGCGTAGGGGTTGGACTGCTGCTCGATCGCAAACGCCTGCTGGGGAACCACCTCATCGGTTTCCCAGATCAGAATGGCACCGGAGGGATAGCCGCGGTAAAGGGAATCAAGCAGATCGCGCACTCGGCTGGAACGCCAGACGTAGCGCCGCTGCATCTCAGGCAGACGCAACTCACCGCGCTCAATCTTGCTGACGAGTTCTTCGACGGTGGATTCGGCTTTGGCCATGGATTCAGCTTGTCTCTCCCTCGATATCGCTCAGGAGCTGGTTGCACTGCTTGAGAAGAGCAGGCAGGTTGTTCTGGATGACGCCCCAGACCAGTCGGTCGTTGATGATGGCGTACTCGTGGGTGAGCTTGTTGCGAAAGCTGATGATCTGTGGTGCCTGATCGATCTGGGCAAAACGACCCTCGTCTCGCTGAGAAGCTGATTGAGTGCCTCACCGATGATCGTGAACTCCCGCTCAATAGACGAGCGAATCAAGCGGTTGTTGCAGTAAAGATCGAGGTTGATGCCAGCGACGGCCTGCTGGATGGCGTGACCAGCCTCGATCACATCGCTGAGGAAGGCCCGAGAATCACGCTTCATAGATCAGCTGCTTCGACGCCTCGATGTCGCGGCGCACGTAGGGGTTGCGTACGGCATCGGCCATCACCAGATCCACTGGCTGGCCGGTGATCGAGGCCAGTTGCTGCTCAAGGCCGAAGTAGGCCTGCACGAGTGCGCCCGGCTCGATCGGCTGGAACTCCACGAGCAGATCCAGGTCGCTGCGGGTGGGGTCGAAGTCGTCGCGAAGTGCCGAGCCGAACAGATGCATGCGCAGCACCTGGTGGCGCCGGCAGGCGTCGGCGATGGCATCGAGCTGTGGCTGGGCGAGGGCGAGGTTCATAGCACCAGTCCGATCTGGATAGTCTGGCCCGAATCAGGGGCCGGAGTCTTCGGCGGACGCCCCCGCTGCTTGCCGGTTCCAGCGCCGCCGCCAGCACTGGCGGCCTTGGCAGCCTGTTTACCTGCCTTGCTGTGCACCCCCAGCGCCACCTCTTCGGCATACCGCTCCGCATTAAGCGCCAACAGCCGAGCCAGCACGTCATCTCGTACCGAATCGGGCCAGCGGTAGCGCCAGGGCAGCTTTTTGGTCGGTTTCACGGCGCCGTGGGCCCGGAGCTGGCCCTGGAAATCGAGGGCATCGCCGGCATCCCAGAAAAACAAGTCGCCGCTGTCGATGCGCTCTTGTAAGTCTTCAGGGATCTGAGCATCTTCCTCTAGATCTAGGTGATCAAGCCCGAAGCCGCAGGCGGTGGGCACGTCGCTCCAGCCGTAGGCTTCAAGCACCGTCAGATCTATCTCGCGGTGGAGGTGGCGCAGCTCCAGGAGGCTGCTGCTGGTTTCGAATGGGTCGTGGAAACGGTTGTAGGTGCTAGTAAGACCTTCTGAATTGCCTGCCATCGTTTCAGCTCGAAATACGAGGTACCTACGGCCAATATCATCTAGAAGCCGACAGGATTTTCCGGCCACGATAGCTTCTGCACATGATTGACTAACATCAAATGGGAAGGGGAACGTTTCAAAGCAGTCCGAAGGATTGTACCGAATCTGGTCGCCCAGAGAGGAGCCAAAGAACCAGGCAAATATATCGTGCACTGAAGACTGAAGAACTGAGAATGAAGCGTGGTCGTCAAGGGAGTAGATATTTAAGGTATTTGCATATATTGATCCAGTCGGGAGAATCGCAAATGCATTATATGCTGAGGCTGAACTATTGTTGACCATAACGGTCTTTCTGCCTTGAATGGCCTGGTATAGGTCGGTCGCTCTGTGGTAGTGCTGCCACCAAATCGCAGCTCGCGCTCCATGGGCGGAATTGCTCTTCGCCGCCGAGGCCAGTCTTTTTGGCTTGACCTTATTTTCGACAATCTCAAGTAGCTTGGGATATCTGGTGCGGCATTCAGCCTCTGACAGGCGTCCAAAATCAATTACATATCTTCGGTGGGAGTGAAATGGATTGGAGTTGACCTCTTCACCGCCTATATAAGGGAATATTACGTCCGAGCTCGCGGGTTCTTCTCTCAAGACTGCATGCATTGTTTCCAGGGAGGAAGGCTCCCCGGCCAGGTTGCCAGCGCTTTCCCCAGATTCGTCAAATGTAAATCCCATCCCAAGGACGATTGTGCCTTGAAAGCTCTTTCCTGCATTGGAGTGAAGCCTCATGGGTTCTTCGTCGCCCCCATTTACAAAAAGGAAGGAGTTGATTTTCTCGACGGCGACGCCATTGCGACGCATAAGTCCAGTGTATCTGCCTTTGACAGCGTGAACAATGCTGATAACAACCGAGGCCACTCCTGGCCACTTTAGCCTCGCAGCAGCACTGTAGATGATGCCACCATTTAGGCAAATCCATTTGAGACCGGCGCAGCGAGTATCCCCCTCCGAGATGGTTTTTGTTGCTACCAATCCAAAAGCTCCTCCAGGGGATAAGAGTGCAAATGACTTACGAAAGAAGAAAGCAACTAAATCGCATTTGCCTTCGGCTCCTTTGCAATGAGCCCTGAGCCAGTTGGAATATTCTGGATGGGACATGCTCGCAAGCGTAATGTGCCCCGCAAAAGGTGGGTTCCCAGTCAATACGTCAAAACCTTGTCTGCCTTCGCTGAACACCTCTGGAAACTCAAGATCCCAATGAAAGGGTCGAATTCCCCTTTCGCCTGAGGCCAGTTGAATGCGGATCTCCTGAATCGAATTCTGCAGGCCCTCATCGTTGAAGGCGCCGCTGAGCATTGCCAGATACACCTGCTGCTTATCGGCCCGATCCTTCGGTTTGTTCTTGGCGAAGAACGCCGCCGCCATGAGATCGCCAGCCTGTCGCAAGCCCTCCGTGGCTTTGATCTGCTCATCCAGCCGCTGCTTCTTGCTGTCGTAGTCGGCATCGCTGATGCTGTCGAAGGCGAAGCTTTCCCTCCGATCAATTCCCATTTCTTCATAGATCCGGTTCTGAGCATCAAGAAAGCCCAGCTGCACTTCGCTCATCGCTGCTCGGATCTCCTTCACCGAGTAGCTCACCAGGGAGTCGCCGCACTTGAGCGCGTGATCCACGAAGGTGAATGGCAACTCTTTGCTCAAAGTCACCAGCCAGAGCGACAGCTTGGCCAGGTTCACCGCAAACGGGTTCTTGTCCACCCCATAGAGGCAGCTCTGCGCGATCCGCCGGCGGGCCACGATGTCCTTGTCCCATTCTTCGCGGAAGTCATTGGGATAACCGTCGCGCTCCCAGGCCTGCACCAGCAAGCCCGCCAGGTAACGGCACACCGCCACCAGGAAGGCGCCCGAGCCCATCGCCGGATCACACACCTTCAGGTCCAGGATCTGCTCTGCCTTGGGCTGGTGGTTGCAGCGCTCCAGCCACGGGCGGAAGGCCTCAGCCACGATCGGTTCGGTGAGCGCTCGGGGGGTGTAGTGGCTGCCGCTGCGGCGCCTTTCGGCCGTGGGCTGCAGGATCAGCGAGCCAGCGGGCAGCACCCGCGCAGTGTGCGCTGAAAGCCGTTTGCCCAGAGCTTCCGCCACATCTCCATGGCTACTCGCCTCCTTCAGGGCACGGGCGATGGGAGCCGCCAGCTTCAGCTTCACGCCGGCCCGTTCATCCAGCCAGCTCGCCCGTTTACTGCCCGCCTGGGCCAGCAGCTCCTCGGCATCCACCACCACCGTGATCGTGATCTTTTGGCGCGGCGGCCGATATGTGATTCCCACGCTGGGGCCGGTGGCTTGTTCCACCATGAAGCCCATGATTCCCTCGTACACCGAACCGATCTGCTCCACATCCAGGGCCCGGTAGCTGAGGATCTGGCCATTAAGCAGCAGCAGCTTGGTGAGCACCTGCTCCACCACGTCGTCGCTGATCGCCGGCACCGTGGCCAAGGGGCCATCGGTGTACGCCGTGTCTGCCGTGCGGCCTTCCAGGAAGGGGTAAGCCTCAGGATCAAATAGTTCGCCGTGCCGAGCCGGGAGGTAGGCCTCAGTAGAGCCGCCACCGTCATAAACGAGGCGGAACAAGCTCAGCAGCGTGGCCCAGGCACCCCGCCGGCCCTCCATGGCGTTCTGGTAATCACTGCGGTCTTGCCGCAGGCGCTGCGCCAGGCCGCCCACGCTGTAGTGCTGGCCGTAGAGCGAATCGGTGGGCATCAGCTCTTCGTCTTCGGCGTAGAGCAAAAACACCAACCGCAGCAGCACGGTGATCAGGCCGCCGTAGATGTGGCTGGGCTCTTCTTCCGCCTCTGCCAGACCCGCCCCATCGAAGCCGCGCAGCAGGATCCACAGCGCTTCAAGCACCTGCTCGGCCAGGCGGGTGCTCACCTCGTTTTGCTCCTTGCGGCTCTGCTCCATCAGGGGCCGCAGGCGCGTGTTGCTGGCCCCGCCCTCAAATAGGCGATCCGGCCCGAGCAGCATCTGCAGGGCCGCCAGCATTGGCCGCCCGTCGACCGTGGTCATCGGCTCTAGCGGGAAGGTGAGATGGCCGCTGGATTCACCCCGCGGCGCAAACACCAGCCGCAGGGCAGCCCCATTCCAGAGCAGGCCAATCGGGTGCTCGCTTTCCTTGAGCAGCCGCTCCAGCCGCTGCTGGGGCGTGGCCTCCCAGCCGCGCCGGCCATCGCCGCCCTTGGGCAGGGCATCGAAGGGCGTGCCCATGGGCAGCTCCTGCACCAGCAGCTGGGCCTTGAGCGGCCCATCCCCCTGGCTGGGTTCGCCCACGATCCACTCGGGGCGGAGCACCTCGTCGTAGTCGTCGAGGCTTACGGCAACCTCTGCCGCCAGCTCCTCGGGTTTGCGCAGATCCCCTGGCTGCCAGGCCAGCACCTCCTGGCAGAACAGCTCAAAGCTGGGCGCCACACTCAGCCACTGCTCGCCATCCGGCTGGTTGGCCATGGGCTGGTCTTCCAGCAGCTGCTCCAGCCGTTGCTGCCAGTCGGCCAGCACGGTGGTGGCACCTTCGGGGAAGATCCCCAGCCGGTTGAGCACCACCGGCTCCACCACCAGACCCACTGGCTGGGCCATGCCCTTCCACTCCTCGTGGGTGTGAACACCCGGGGCGCGGGGTGGCATCAGTGCTTCACCCCAAGACGATCCAACAGCCGCCCCCTGAGATCGGCTGCGATCGATTGAATCAAGACCAAATCAATGTCTGGCTCGGGTTCACTGGGATCGGGGTAGCGGAAGTCAACCGCCGCCAACGACAGCCGGTTGAGATCGATGGATGCAGCACTCCAGTCGGCCCCAGCCTGTTGCAACAAATCCGACAGCTCCCGCAGGTTATGGGTTTTGGGCACAGGCGCCGCCAGCCGCATCAGCTCGGCCTTGAACAGTTTTTCCAGGCATTGCTGCAGGTGAAAGCAGACGCTGCGCCTGTTGCCTCCAGCGCTTGCCAGGATCTGGCTGTCGTGCCAGTCGTCCTCCGCGTAGCGGATCCAGGCCTGCACCAAAGGGCTGAGCTCAGCCATGGAGCACTTCGCCGTGATCCAACGCCTCCCGGATGAACGGATCGCCCCATCCATACCGTTGAGCTGCGGCTTCAGGTCTGCATAACAACAGGTCAACCGGAAATGCCGGTGCCCCCAGCTCAAGCATGGCCAGCCGCTGCTCAAACGAGCTGCCCTCAAACGGCATCACCACCAAGATGTCGGCATCCGAATCCCAGCGGGCCTTGCCCCTGGCCTGGGAGCCAAACAGGATCACTTTCTCCGGAGCAAAGTGATCCACCAGCCTTTGGGTGAAGGCCCGCAGGGCGTGCCGGGTCACCAGGGGGGGAGGAGTGGAGGCCATGGCGTCCATCATCGCGCCGCCTCCAGCGGCCAGAGCACGATCGCGCCAGCGGGTTCGATGCGCGGAGCCGTGGCCACCTCAAAGGTGCGCCGAATCGCGGCCGGCTCCAGCTCAAGCTCTCGCTCGATCCGTGCCAGTCGCTTGTCCCAGTGGGAGCGGTTGTCGCGCAGCTGGCGTAGCTCCTGGTCGGCAAAGCCGAAGGCCAGCTGATCAAACTCGCTGTCGTGCTTGGTGCGGGTCTTGAGGATCCGCTCCCGTTGCTCCTGCAGCACCTTTACAAAGGCGTTGGCCTCGTCTTCGGCGCGCTTGCCCAGCTGGCCCCTGGCCCGTTCAGCCCGTTCGGCGGCGAGGGCTTCTAGGCGATCCTTGAGCTGGGCCACATCAGCCGGAAGCCCGACCCGCAGCTGGTGCTGGATCGCTTCATCCACCGCTGGCAGGCGCTGGCGCAGGCTGGTTTCCAGGTCGGCCAGGGCCATGTCGGTCTTGGTGGCGTTCAGCACCCGCAGCCGCCTGGTGGGATCCGCCGGATCCCATTCAGCTACTAGCTCCAGCACTTCATCGTGCAGGCGAGCGGCGCCGTGGCCATAGAGCGACAGGCGCGCCAGCAGGATCAACTTGGCGGTGTCGTCATTGGTGGCGATCACCGCGGCCCGGCTCAGCTCCTCGCCCTGGAAGCCGCGCACCAGGAAGCGATTCAGCAGCCGCTGCACCAGGGGGTGCTCCAGGTGCAGGTGCACCCGATCGGCGTTCACCTCCTTTGGGTCTTTGAACACCACCGGCTGCGGCACCGTGTTGCGGCGCCACTCCCACAGCTTTTCGCCAGGCTGGCGTGGCCGCCGCAGCGCATCCAACACATCGCCCCAGCTCTGCTCGCCGCCGGGCAACTCATCGGCTGCGGGGAAGATCCATTCGGCCCGCTCGGGATCGGCCTGGGCAGCCGCCGGATCCCTGGCTGTCAGCTGCGGCACTAATCCACTCCCCACCCCGCTCCCCTGGGCGCTCACCCGCAGGCTGGTGTTGAGCGCATCGCGGAAGAGATCACTGCTGAAGTGGAGCCAGTCTTCCGACTTCTGCAGCGCCTTCTCCAGCCGGCCCACCTGCTGGCGCAGCTCGTCGTCTCGCTCGCGGCTGTTGTCTTCCAGTTCAAGGTTGATCAGGGCCTGGCTGCGCTTGGTGCCCTCCTCCTGATCCACCCCCTGGATCTGCTCCATCACTTCTTGAATGGCGGTGGGATTGATCCCCTTGGCCAACAGTTCATTGAGCCGCCCCACCACCACCGGCGGCAGGGAGCCCAGAGCTTTGCGGATCTCCTCGGTTTTCTGCACCAGCACGTCCAGCACCCGGTCCTCATCACGGTCCGCCAGCACGAAGTAATGGCAGAACACCTCGGGTGCGCGCTGCAGGGTGCGGTCGATGCGGCCGTTGCGTTGCTCCATCCGCCCGGGGTTCCAGGGCACATCGAAATGGAACAGATAACGGCAGTGGTTCTGCAGGTTCACCCCCTCCCGGGCCGCATCGGTGGCGATCAGGATGCGCAACGGATCCAGCTCCGGCGGGCTGTTGAAGCTGCGCTTGAGGGCTTCCCGCTTCTCATCGCCAATGCCGCCATGGAAGGTGGCGATCCGCTCCCGTTCCCGGTCGCTGCCGGCAATAAGTGATTCGATCTGCTCCTGCAGCCAGCGCTTGGTGTCGGCGTATTCGGTGAAGATCAACAGCCGCTCCCCGTTCCACTGGGCCCCCTCCTGAGCGAGATCCGGGCAGAGGTGCTGCTCGATCCAGCGGCGCAGGTAGTGGATCCGGGCATCGGGCCCATAGCGGGCACGCTCGCTGATGCGTTGCATGTCCTTGAGCAAGGCCCATTCCTCGGGTCCTGCGCCCAGTTCGGTGGTAGCGAGGGCCAGGCGATGCTCCTGCTCGGCTTCCCGCTCCACACTGTCTTCATCGGCATCGGCGCGCTCGTCGTCGCCATCGATGGCCTGCTGCAGCAGCTTCAGTTGGGCCGGGTCGCGGGCCGTGCGTAAACGTTCGCCGGCATCACGCCTTTGCAGCGTGTCGCAATGCACCCCCAGCGTGCGGTGGAAGGCCTCGATCGAGCTGAGTAGCCGTTTCTGCAGGTTGGTGACCACCAGCAGTTCGGCAGCGCGTTGCTTGCTGCCCGCCCCCTTGAGCCGCTGTTCCCGCAGGGCCCGGTAGGCCTTGAGCAGGCGGGCCAGCTCCAGCTCGGGGGTGGCGGGATCGAGGCCATCAATCACCACCGGCACCACCTCGCGTTTAGGCAGCTCCTCGCCGATCCGGCGCAGGTCCTCCTTAAGGCGGCGCACCAACACAGGCTCCAGGTCGGCCTTGTTGCGTACCGGCACGCCCCGGCAGAAGCGAGTGGGGTCGAGGATTTCCAGCAACGCCGAGAAGCTATTGCTGTGGCCGTTGTGGGGCGTGGCCGAGAGAAACAGCTTGTGCTCGAAGCAGCTGGCCAGGCTGCGGATGGCCCGGGTGAGCTTGGAATCCACGGCAATCTTCGAGCCGCTGGCGGGGGCTGCGTTGTGGGCCTCATCGAGGATTAGCAGCGCTCGCTCGCCATCACCCAGCCAATCGCGCAGGGCGCCGGCATAGTCCTCGTTGCGCACCAAGGCCTGGCTGAGGATGAAGCGGGTGTGGGTGGCCCAGGGGTTGATCCCCCAGCCCCGCTCCCGCCGCATCCGCGACACGTAGTCGCGGTTCATCACCTGGAACGGCAAGCCGAAACGGCTCTCCATTTCCCCCTGCCACTGCAGCACCACCGACGGCGGCGGCACCACCACCACGCGCTGAACCTTTTGGCGCATCAGCAGCTCGCGCACAATCAGCCCCGCTTCGATCGTTTTGCCCAAGCCCACGTCGTCGGCAATAAACAGAGCTACCCGGGGCATCCGCAAGGCCTTGCGCAGCGGCTCCAACTGGTAGGGCTTCACATCGATCCCGGCCCGCAGCGGCGCCTGGAACAGCCCTGGGTCGGTGGCCGTCACGCAGTTCCACTGCAGGGTGTGCAGGTAGCTGGAGAACACCCGCGGGTCATCGAAGCCCCGCTGGCCAATCGTCTCCCAGGTGCTCTGGCCCAGCACACGGGCATCCACCTCACGCTCCCAGAACACCTCGGTGATCTGGCCATTGGCGTCGTCATCCAGGCAGGCGAGCCGCACCACCGTGTCGCCGCCATCCTCCGGCGGCTTGACGTCCTCAACTAAGTGGTGGTGGCTGCGGCAATAGACAACGCAGCCCTTACTGGGTTTGGTCAAAACCAGCTCAAGCATGGATGTCCTCACCTCTATTGAAAGGGCGGTCTTGGAGCCTCCCACCACCTTCTTCCTTGTCGAGGCAGGGTTTTGTCCTCGCTGAGGTGTCGCTAAACAAGATCACAGTTTCTAGCCCCGATCCAGAATCACGATGTCATTGGTCAGGACAGCCGCGATGCTGGCGATCGTTTGGCGATGGGAGTCGATCTCCACCACTGACAGGGCTGATGGTGGGATCACCCTAGGCCCGATTTCGTAGTTCAACCATCGAGCCCCCCAGCTATTCCAGCTGGGCCTGATCCAGGGGGATCGGGGCAAATTCGCAGGCCAAGCGGCATTCCAACCAGCGATCGAGGCTCACCTTTAGCTGGCTGGCAATTTCGGCATCGCCATAGCCAAGCGGCAGCTGCCTGCGGCCCCGCATCCAGAGCTCCTTAAGGGCACAACTGATACGCAGCCCGTAGCCAAAATCGCGCACATAGTGGAGCAATTCACCCTTCACCTTTGGCACCACATAGCTAGAGGGCATGAAGCCCTTTGAGGCATCAAATCCCAGGGCTGCCTTACACAGCCCCTCATAGGCAACGCCGATTAAATCCTCAAAGGGGATGTCATGGCGCCGCGCAAAACGATGGGCCTGGTGGCGAGCCAAATTGAGATGTTTGATGGCAAAGGCCCGGTGGTGGTCGCCCATCAAACCCGGCTTGGAATTAGGCATTGCTCCAGTGCGATTGCCCTCAATGTGCCAGCCACCAAGGGCCCTGGGCATGGAGGAATTCAAAAATAACTTCTAAAACAAACCGCATCAAAACAAAAGCAAAACCAAAAATCTATCCAGCCATTTCCTGATGCCAACTGGCTCCCAATCCACCCCCGTGGCCAACCATCCCCACAGATGTGGGATTACAAATCCCACCATCATTCAAACGGGCACACCCCATCAGTGGCTGGATGGTCTTTTGGGGAGTGCTGGATGGGGTGGAGCACCATCTGCCCTTCCTCGGCGATGGCCCCGCCTTGGCGCGCTGGCTACCGAAAACCCGCGATCAATTCCGCCTACTAGACCTCGAAACCCTTTCAGCCAAAGAGTTGCTGCAATTCGCGCCGCGTCACTAAGCCCTGGTTGAGGCACCAGGCCACCGCCTGGGAGCGATCCCTTACGCCAATCTTCTGGTAGGCGTCACTGAGGTAGCGGCGCACCGTATCGGGGCGAATCCGCAGGCGGCCAGCCATCTCCGCACTGCTATTGCCAGCGCTTAGCAATTGCAGCACCGTGCGCTCCCGATCACTCAAACCACCGACTGATCCGAGGCACTGGCTGGGGCCGCTGGGTTCGGCAAGGCGCCTACTGAAGCGATCATCGATAAAGACACTTTCGCGCAGGATGGTGGCCAGGGCAAGTAAGGCCTGGCCCTCGCCGACTGCATCAATGCAGCAAAGCCCATGCACCCCGGCCCTTAGCAGGGCCTTCAGGGTGGGGCCATCGGTGTGGGAATCGAGCAGGGCCAGCACCTTGATGGGGCACTTGCTGTTTTGGGGCCCTAATCGCTGCTGCAACTGGGAGAGCAGGTCGAGCAGGGAACCATCGGGAAGATCATCGCTGCAGCAGATCAGCAACGGCCCCTGATCGGGTATGGGCAATTGCCATAGCTTGCTAAGCGATTCAGCCCATAAATCGATGCGGGGATATTGCAGCACCGCAAGACTGAGCAGGGCAGAGGATCCCATCACCGAGATCACTGCATAGCCGGCCAGGTCTTTCTCAAGTTCGGCGTATTTAGCCGGGAATGATTGGCGTATATCGGCGGAAACCACGGAAAGGGATCAGATATATATCCATAGAAAACAAGATTCCAGAATGTGCAACTACTGGCAAATAAAGCCATCCTTAAGAATTAGCGGCGGCACCTGGCCTTTATTAGCCTGTCTGCAAATTTGGCCCCAGTGGCCACTGGCATCCCCATGGCCCATCAATCGACCCAGCTTGGCCGCAAGGCCGCAGCCTTTTTCGTTGGCCTGCTGCTGCTACTGCCAATGGTGCTGGCGCCCCTATTGCTGGGTGCGCCGGAAGCAGCCTGGGCGGAGTATGTGCTGCCGCCACTGCCCTATCAAAGCGAGGCGCTGGAGCCGCAAATTGATCAAAAAACGATGGAGATTCACCACGACAGGCACCACGGCGCCTACGTGAATAATCTCAATGCCCAGATCGCCACCTACCCCGAGCTGGAGCAACTTTCAGTTGAAGAGCTCCAGGGGCAGATTGGTCGCTTCAATACGGCGGTGCGCAACAACGGCGGCGGCCACTACAACCACTCCCAATTTTGGCTGGTAATGGCACCTGCAAGCACGTCCACCACGGCAACCACTTCCAGTAAGCCCTCAAAGGCCTTGAGCAAGGCAATTGATTCAGCCTTTGGCTCGCTGCCAGCCATGCAGGAGCAATTCAACAAGGCGGCCAGCTCCGTATTTGGTTCTGGCTGGGCCTGGCTGATCGTCAAGCCCGATGGCGGCCTGGCCATCACCACCACCGCCAACCAGGACAACCCCCTGATGGACCTACCGGGCATCGAAAGGGGAAAACCCCTGCTTGGCCTGGATGTGTGGGAGCACGCCTACTACCTCAACTACCAAAACATGCGTCCGAAATACATCAGCGCCTGGTGGGATCTGGTCAATTGGGATGAGGTGAACAGGCGCTTCTCCTAGGGCTGGTCGGAGCAGCCGGGCATCAGGGCGCCAACGGCCCCACCCACTGCCAAAACAGCCAGCAGGCCAATGCCGTGGCTGACCGCATCATCGATGCGTTGTTGGAGGGGATCGCAAAGCTGGAGAGCCTGCTGCATTGGTCCATGGCGCTGCACATGCCAGGAGGCAAAACTCCAGCAATGCACCAGGCCCACGGCCAGGGAAATCCCCTGGAAACCCAAAATTCCCGTAGCAATCCAAACCACCAGGCGGCGACAATCCATAGGAGCCAAATAAAGGGGCTCCCTAGGGTTCCGCGCTCGCCCAATACCGAAGAGATCAGGTGACAAAAGGGCTAGCCATGTATCGCTTGATACATTCCTAGGCAGTGGCAGGCAAGTCCTTGCGCGTAACCCACCTCCACGGGGAGCACCTGATCAACCTGACTTCCCAGGAGGCCTCAGCCCTAGTGGACGCTTGCACGATGGTTTTGCTTGCTTCCCAGGCTGCCCCTGAGGCCAAGTTGCCAGCAAATGTGACCCGGGTGCTGGCGGATGTATTTGAAAACCTCCAATCCACCGCCCTTGAAGCCCAGGCGGCCAATTCAGAGCAGGTTTGATCTAAGGGCATTGCTCTTGCCCCAGATGCGGCGAATGCCCGGCAATGATCGGCGCCAGGCCAGGCTGGTGAGGCCCCACACAGGATCCATGGTTGCTGCGCTGCTGATCTTGCTGGTGATGGTGGCGGTGGGGGCCCTGCTCAATCCAAGCCGCGAACAATTCGCCTGGTTCATTCGTCTACGGCGGCCGGCCTGGCTAACCTTTGAGGGCCTGATACCGCTGATCTGGATCAGCATCTACGTCTGCTTTTACAGCTCAGCCCTGCTGACTTGGAACGGCAGCTGGAGCTGGGGCCTAATGGCTGGCTACCTGGGCCTGCTGCTACTGGTGCAGAGCTACACCTGGCTGATCTGCACCACCCGCAAGCTGGGCAATGGCACGGCAGTGGGCCTGGCCGGCTGGGTGTGGGGCGTGGCGCTGGCGATGGTGGTGTTGCCCCACTCAATACCGGCGGTGCTGCTACTAATTCCCTACTTGCTCTGGAGCCCCCTGGGCACCCTGGTGACCTGGCAGATGCAGCGGCTAAATCGCTGAAATTGGCCCGGGGGTCAGGTCAGCGCAGCGAGTTGGAAAGAATGACTCAGCCTGGCGAGATCGTCCTGACATTGTCTGGCCTCCAGCTCTAGGGTGGCTGGAAAAGGTGCGGCGATGACAACATCACCCTTACGCAGTGAGAAGCTGGACCTGCGGCTGACACCAGGGGCCAAGCAAACCCTGCAGCGGGCTGCAGCGGCTGCCCAGCGCAGCGTGAGCGAGTTTGTGCTGGAGAGCGCATTGACCAGCGCTGCCGAAACGCTGGCTGATCGGCAGAGCTTCCAGCTCGATGGGGAGCGGTGGGAGGCGTTGGTGGCGGCCCTGGATGCACCACCCCAGATGCATCCGCGACTGGCGCGGTTGCTGCAGGAGCCCAGCGTGCTGGAGCAGAGCCTTGCCGGTGGCGCCGGGTGAGCCCGTATCGGATCGAGCCGCTCCAGGCCAGCCATGCGGTGGAGGCCTTTGATTGCGGCGAGGAGGCCCTGAACCGCTTCCTAATCCGCTTCGCCCTGGCCAATCAAAGAGCCCGTGCCAGCCGCACCTACGTGGCGCTAGCCGGCGATGCCGTGGCGGGCTTCCACACCCTGGTGGTGGGGGAGGTGAGCCCGGATGAGGCCCCCGAACGCATCCGCAAGGGGTTGGCGCGCCACCCGATTCCGCTGATGGTGCTCGCCCGGCTGGCCGTGGCGGTTGAGCACCAGGGGAAGGGCCTGGGTGCAGCACTGCTGAAGGATGCCATCGGCCGCACGCTGGCGGCGGCCCAGATCGCCGGTATCCGCGCCCTGGCGGTCCATGCCAAGGATGAACGCGCACAAAGCTTCTACACCCATTTCGGTTTCCACGCCTCCCCTACTGATCCCTTGCACCTGTTTGTGTTGCTCAAGGATCTCCAGGGCGATGGATCGAAGCCCATGTGGAGATAGAGAATCAACTGCCCCAGGTGTTGCCCTAGGGCTTGACGCTGGCTCGTCGTTCGCAGGAGAGGCGCCCCCGCGGGCAATTGTTCCAGGGAAGCTGGATCATTCGCGACGAGCGACCCATAAACCGGCCATCCGCCATGCAGAACCAATCCCAGGGCTGGCTATCGATCAGCACCGAAGGCTTTGCCGCCATGAATGCGGCCCGCCCTCCAGAGCACCTGGTGAAAGAACTAGTGCAGAACGCCTTGGATTCCTTTGCTGATGGCCAGCAGGGTCAAATCAAGCTGCGCTACGGGCTGGTGGGTGAGCACTTCCAGGTGAGCTGCACCGATAACGGATCCGGCATCGAGGAGCTTGCTGATCTACGGGTCGTTTACCTGACCCACAAAACCGACAGCCACCTCAAACGCGGCCGCTTCGGGAGAGGATTTAAGGAGGCGCTTTGTATTGCCGAACAGGCAAGGGTGGCGAGTGGCTTACAGCAGTTGGAGTTTCTGCGCGACAACGGTGCACGGATCAGCCGGCAGAGCTCCCTGGCCGTTGCAGTAACCGGAACCCAGGTGCTGATGCAGATGCCATGGCCCGGGGAGATTGCAGGGCAACTGGACAGCTACTTCTAACGGTTTTTGGTGCCTGCTGGTGTGGAGCTGGAGGTGAACGGCAGCTTGATTTCTGGGCGATCGATCACCCACATGATCAATACCAGCTTGAGCACTGAGGTCTATGACCCGGGCAGCCAAAGCTGGAAGAAACCAAGCCGGCGCACGGCGATCCACCTGGTGCCTGCCGCTGGGGATGAACAGCCCACGATCTATGAAATGGGCATCCCGGTGGCTGCCCTTGATTGGAGCGTGCCGTACCACTGCGATATCCAGCAAAGGGTGCCGATGAATCCCAACCGTGATGCGGTGGCATCTGGCTATCCCCTGAAGCTGCATGTGGCCTGCCTGCCCACCTTGATAGGGGAGATGGATGCGGCAAGCATCAAGGACGACTGGGTTGGCACGGCAGGAAGGCGTTGCGATACGGCGGTGCAACAACAGATCCTGACCCGGGCATTTGGCGAAAACATTGCCCGTTCGGTGCCGCGGGTGGGCAAATCATTGATGCAACACTAGTTCCCGTTCCAAAGCAACGTAATTCCAGAGAAGAAAATAAGGAAATCAAGGCGGGTAATATTCCAGAGGGCTGGGAAGAAAAGCCAAATCGATTGCAGCAGAAGGATTTAGATGCTCGCTGGGTGAAAAAGAATGGCGTCAACCACTTTGGCTACAAGAACAGTATTTGCATCGATGTTGACCATGGATTTATCCGCCGCTATGCAATTACAACTGCCAGTATTCATGATAGTCAGATGTTCCCAAGTGTACTAGATCCAGAGAATGAGCATGCCTACGTCTGGGCGGATTCAGCATATTCCAGCCAGCGATATGAAGAACTACTGAGCCTAGGTGGCTACGAAAGTCTGATCCATGAAAAAGGCTCACGTAATCATCCTCTACAAGAAGCGAGCAAAGAACTGAACCGTGTCAAGTCAACAATTAGGGCTTGTGTTGAACATGTTTTCGGCTGTATGACCATGTCTATGGGTGGAAAGTTGACGAGAAAGATTGGGCTTGAAAGGACTAAGGCGTGGTGGGGACTAAAGAGCCTAACTTTTAACTTTCTTCGCTATCTTCATTGCTCTAGACCCGCAGCATTGCTGGGATAAATCTTTTGGAAATCTAAAAGCTGGACTGCCATAGGCCAACACGCTTTCTGACATAGGATTAAAATATTTAAACGCCTTAGGGCGTTTTTTATGCTCTCTACAGGCTGCTCAAATTCTTTATTATTCGAGGTTCCCTTATGTTGCCCGGCACAATGGTTGAGAAGGCTGGCTCCACTCACTATAGCTAATCATTTCGAGGTTGATTCTTGTCAGCTTCTTCTTCCGTTCGGCTAGGGGCATTCACCGAGGGCAAGGTGGCCGGCCAGTCCTTGGTTGTCAAGGCCGGCAAAGCTTGCAGCATTTTAGGCTTACCAGGTCATCTGTAAGCCTGGTCGCCATGAATCGGTTGTTTTCGATGTTGGTGTCAATTTTGGTGCTTAGTACCGGCTTAAGTGCCTTTGCCTATTCTGCTAATGCTGCTGATGGCTACTGGCTTGATCAGTACAACGCCGTGCTTTTCATGGGGTTGTTTCGGCTTGATACAGAACTCGAGGATATGAAGCAGAAGGGGGCTGCGGTAGTGATGGTTCATGCCGACAGCCTGCCGGATCCGCTGTTGCGCTGGATCGCCTGGCGCGCCAACCGGACCAAGCTCATGCCAGTGGCCTGGATTCAGCGCCCAACCGCCGCCAACCTGGCGCGAGTGGGGCAGGTGGCGGGCTACCGGGCGCTACAGGTGGATGACCACTTCTTTGCCAGACCGCCGGTTTCGCTGGCTAACCTCCGATCGCAATTGGGCGGCCGCCAGCTCTGGTGTTCGTTCCAGCCTGGCCAATACTCCTGGCGTGCGGCTCGCCATTGTGACCACGTTGATCTACAGCTATACCGCCAGTCCTGCGCCACCACTGTGGATTTGGTTTATCGTCTTGGTATCGCTGGCCGTCGCGATACTGCCGTGGCCGTATATCACGACGGCTCTGTATCCGATGATCGCCGCTTGGCCTGCTACCGCCGTCGGGTTGCTGCAATTGGCAATCGGTTGTTTGTCTTTAAGTGGAAAAATCCTGAGCACTGGTTCACGGTGATCCCCCGCGGTCTAAGAGAAGGACTTTCGCGTTTGCGTCACAGCTAGATGTAATGCCAATTTCAATCCCTTGGTTTAGCAAGGATGGTCGAGGCCATAGCTTTGGGTGATTAGTTTTCCTGAGCTATCAAGCAAAAACTTCTGCTGAGAGCCACTCAGCTGCATCCAGGCGCCAGCTGCTCGACCTTCAAAGGTCACAGGGCGACGCTGAGGGTTTATTCCTCTTTCGTCGAACCAGGTGCGCTCCCGGCGGCTCCAGTTCAGGAACCCTTTGCCACGAAAGCGTTTGAGCTCAGCGGCCGCCCAGTCTTCTGCTCGCTCCCGAGCCCACTCACGGTCTTCTGGATTCTCACGGGGGGTGCAGAACGCTTTCGGAACCTCTCTCACGCCATAAACAGCAGGCATGTAGCGGATGGTGAGGAACGGTTCAATCGGCTCATCAGCCCAGGACTCCCAGGCCAGTCGATCCTGCTCCAGCTGCAGTTCTGCCTCCTGCTGATCCAGCTCCAGGCATCGAGCCAGGTCGCTGGGATTGGGTTGTAGCTCAACTACTAGCTTCTCCAGCCAGTGGGTAGTGATCGGTCCACCTAGTTCAAAGCTGCGGATCAGGCTGCCCACCTTGAAGCTGTTGCTGGCACCCAGGATTGAAGCAAGCTGGCCAGGGCGCAAACCTCGCTCAAGGCGCAGCGATTCCAGCAGCCGCGAAAGGTGGCTGCTGCGCCGTAGATCGAAAGACATGATTGATCGGAATGGCGTTCCTACTCATCAACCCTCTTGGGTTCCAGGATTGACCACCTTGCCCAGCAGGAACGGACGGCAGGTTGGTGACCGGCAATCCCCTGGAGGATTGGCGCCGGTGCTCGGGATGAACGGAGCGAACTCCTGAAACCAAGTTATCGGCTCTGGAGTAATCCCAATCTAGGCCTAGCGCGAATGACGACCCAAACCTGGGCGTGCAATTCATAAATTGCCGTGAACAAACTGGATAGAACTGAAGCAGAACGCCCACGGTTAGGAGTCTCTGTCGCTATGCGGATTGGTTTGTTGAGGCGTGAGCTGGTCAACAAGCATGGGGAGAAGATAATCGCTTGCTATGAACAGCTCTTTCCTGGTGAGCTAAAACGTTTTGACGATCGCTATTGTGGCGAGATTCAGGACTTCGATTCCTGGGCATCAGAATGCTACGAAAGCGCTTACTCTGGTTACGATGAAGACAACGAAGGAATTCCATCACTTGAAGACTTTATCGTCAATGAATTTTTCGACTACTATTCGTATGATGATGAGCTTTGCATCGGTTTCCTAAATCGCTGAAGCGCGGATTTGAAGCATCTAGATTGATTTGTCCTAGTCAATACTTGCCTTTCCGTTCCGTCTAACGACTTAACACACCTGCCCCTTAGCTTTCGCGCCATGGGCCCTATCCCGCCTCTATTTGCCCTCGTCACTGGGGCCCTGCTCGCCAGTAGCGCCCTGGCCCAGCAGCCGGTTCGGCCCTTGCCCAAAGCGGGTAGCTGCCCGCTGGGTTACTACAGCTCCGGCAGCTATTGCGTGCCTAGCAAGGGCGGCAATGCCCGTGGGGCCATTGAGAAGAGCGGCAACAGTTGCCCCCTGGGCTGGTACAGCTCCAGCAGCTACTGCGTCAAAAGCCGCAACTAACTTGCCCAGGATGCACTTCCAAGGAGTGAAGTGTCATAGAAAGCTCCCATCAAAAATTCCGTGCGGTCTGTACAGATGCAATACAGACCACTCGCTAATACCCTCACCCACTAGGCGAAGGCAGCTGGAGCTGGGGTGCCAGTCAGAGAGGGCGAGTTAGGCGGTTGAGACGCAGGGCACTCACCGAAGCGATGGCGTCGAAGTCGGCGTCGAAGCTCACCAGCTCGGCGTTGTGGTGCAGGGCCACGGCGGCAACTAGCAGATCGAGGCTCAGCACAGTGCGGCCGATCCGGCGACAGGCTTGGCCCAGGTCAATCGCCTGCTGCCAGAGATCCGCTGGCGTGGGAAGCAAGGGCAGGGTGATGAACTGGGCTTCGAGCACTAGGGCCTCCTCCGGCCTTGCGGCACGGAGCACCTCGAAGCGAACCGGTTCTGCCAGATGGGCCGCGGGATCGAGCACATAGGGCGCGATGTACTGCTTGAGGGCCGCCGGGCTGCGAGCCCGGGTGAAGTCGATCCAGAGACTGGTGTCGAGCAGGAGGGTCATGGGGCGATCTCCTGGAGCCGCAGGCGCTCGCGTTCCTGGTCTGCCTCGTAGGTCTCCAGCTCCACGCCCCACTCTCCGCTGAGGAACTTCTGGGCGATCTGCGCCCGGCGGCGCAGCTGCAGGGCTTCCTCCATCAACCGCCGGATGGCAGGCCCTTTCTTGAGCTCGCCGGTCAACTCCAGGACTTCAGTCATCTCCTGGTCAGAAAGCTCCACAGTCACTTTCATGGTTCTTGCCTCCAGAAGTAGGACTCTAGGGTCAGCACTGCAGCGAAAGTCAATGGGGTGGCCTCCCTGCCCCATCCACCCGGCCCTTCACCTCAATAAAGAACAGATTCCCATCCGCATCAATCGATAGGTTGGCTACAGCCAGTTCGCCCTTTTCTTAAGCGACAGGGCGTGATCAACAGGATGTAATCGCTTAGGGCGGGCTCCAGCTCCCCATGCGCCGAGGCCGGAATTGGCGCCGCAGGGGCAATTCATTCCATTTTTCGTGCGAAAGAGCAGCAGGCACCCAAATGGATTGGCAGTATCACCAAATACGACGTTGCTGAAACCGGGCGTGGACACCTCAGCTTCCTGCTCAATGACCAGCAAGGGACAGGTCACCATCCCCAAGAGCCTGCGCCAGCAGCTCGGCCTCAGACCATTTCGGCCTACTCAAGAGTCGATGCCCACCCTTACCGGTCGATTTTGATGTCGCCAGCCTGCCGCAACCGTGATCGGGCTCGACACCAATGTTTTAGCCCGCTATTTCGTGGAGGGAGAGGGCGCTGATGCCTCCACCCAGGACCAGCGCCAAGCCGCGCGCCAGTTGATCCATCAACTGGCGATCAAATCTCACTGGCTTTGAACCAACTCCCGTGGGGCCCTTACTACGTAGCTTTCGCCCTGCTTTTGCTGCCGTGCTTGGCAATGCTCAAGCACGGCGCGGGCAACATTGAGGCCGGTCGCTGCCTCAAAGCCGCAGAAGCCTGGGGCACTGTTTACTTCGCAAACGCTATAGCCATCACCATCAAAAAGTAGATCCACTCCGGCAATATCAAGCTGCACAGCGGCGGCACTGGCCAAGGCCAGCTGTTCAATTGCGGGGGTGATGGCAAAGGCCTCACCATCACCACCACGGCTGATGTTCGCCTTGAAGCTGCCATCCGTACTTCGGCGCAGCATCGCGCCGAGCACCCTGCCACCGATCACAAATACCCGTAGGTCCTGGCCGGGGCGGGTATCGATGTACTGCTGCAGAATCAAGCTCTGGGATCGATCCAGGGCGGAGACAAGCTCCATTAGATCCTGGAAGCTCCGGGGGTCTTGGCTCAACACAATGCCATCGCCATAGGAACCAACCAGCAGCTTCACAACACAGGGGAAGCCAATTTGAGCCGCAACCAGCTCGAGGTTCACCGGAAAGCGCACCAGCATGGTGCGGGGAATCGGCAGATTGCGCTGGGCTAACAACTGGTGGGCATAGAGCTTGTCCTTGACCGCCTCGACCGCACCACTCGGGTTAATTACAGCCACATCAAGCTGTTCGAGTTGGCGCAGGATTGCCAGGGAGAAGTAGTCGGTGCCACTGCCAGTTCGGGTAAGCAGCACATCGGGAAGATCAACCTCTTGGCCACACCTACGGATCGAGCGGCGGCCTCCGCGGCTAACGATCAGAATGCCGTGATTCCTCCCGTAGCCGCATCAACTCATAGGGCTCCACCAACCCCGAGCAACGTTTCTGCAGGATCCAGAGGTTCATGCCAGCCCTAGCCACCTGCCCACTGTTCTTGCGCCCTGGCAGTGGCTCCAAGCGGGGGCAGCACAGGCCAAAGCTGTAGGCGCAACAAGCAAAAAAGCAACGGCTCTGCTAGAGGTGACATGCCTTTGATTCACTGCGGGGGGAGATGGGCTTTGTCCCCACCGTTGCCCTGCCGTGCCCGCTCTCAGCCGGCTGGGAGGTGGCAGAGCAGCGGCTGCTTGAACCGGGCCAGGGGGGCGGCTTCTCAGCAGGGGCCTATCGCCCCGACCGGGATGAGTTGTGGTTGCTCAGCGATGCTCCCCGCGGCAGCATCAGCCGTTGGCGTGGCTTGCGAGCCGGCGGACTGCAGGGTCTGATTCCCATCTCAACGCTTGCACTGCAGCAGCCCGAGCCCATGGACGGTGAGGGGCTGGTGGTGGGTGACAAGCACTTTTGGGTAGCTGCAGAGGGGCGACTAAAACCACCCCAACCCGCGGGTCTGCTCAAATACAACATGGCTACGGGCTCCCTGCTGGGCAGCCAGGAGCTGCCGCCAGCTTGGCGCCTCTCCTCCGACCGTGGCCTGCGCAGCAATGGGGGCCCGGAATCCTTGAGCCAAGCATCTGCAGGCGGGGACCTGTTGATGGCAGCTGAAAAACCGCTGTTGCAGGACCCTCCCGATCGCGTGCGGCTACTGCGTTGGACAGCTGATGCCAGCGGCGCCCTACAACCTGCAGCGCTCCGACCCCTGGCCCTGCCGCCTGGCGGTTGGGGACTCACCGACCTGCTGGTCACCAACCAGGGGTTACTCGGTTTGTGGCGCCTATTTAAGGCACCGGACCAGTGGCAGGCGCGACTGGTGCTTTACCCCCCTAACGCCATCACAACCCCTAAATCCAGCAACGCAGCCGCAACCCCACTGGCACCCCTGATCAGCTGGAATCTGCTGAAACTCGGTCTTGCCCCAGACAACTGGGAAGTGCTGCTGGCGGCTCCACCCCTGGGCGACGGCCGCCCAAGCCTGCTGCTGGCCACCGACGACAACTTCAATCCGCTGCAACGCTCACACCTGGCCAGGCTGGTACCGCGCCAACTGCCGGGCTGCCGGGCTGCCAAGTCCCAAGTGCCAAGTGCCAACCCATAGATGACCCGCTCCGTACTTAAGCGTCGCCAGCTACTCGAATTGTTGGGCATCGGTGCCGGCAGCACCGCCGCCGTGCTGCTTCTACCGCAACTGGAGGCCGGCGGCAGCGGCACTACGGGAAAGGCTGCCCTGCCCTTTCGGCCCGTGCGTGCCCCCCTGCCCTTGCCAGGCGATGGGCTGGGCGCGGCAGATCAGCGGCGGCTGTATCGCACCTTCAAGGTAGAAGACAAACTGCTGGTTCCCGAGGGTTATCGAGCCGAGCTAATCGCCGTATGGGGAGATCCCCTAGCCCAGGGCCGCTTTGGTTTCAATAACGACTACCTGGCCTTCCAGCCCCTAGCCGATGCCAGGGCTCTGTTGAGCATCAACTTCGAATACATCAGCCCGCAGACCTGGGCGGCAGGTTTTGCAGAAGCCGTAGGCAGCCCCCTGCCGCTGGAGCCCCTGCGGCAGGCCCTGGCCAGCCGCGGCGGCAGCGTTGATGTGGCCAGCCTGGCCGCAAACGACCCCCTGCGCCCACTGATCGAGGCCGTGGCCAGCGCCGCCATGGCCGACCTCGGCATCGGCGTGATCGAGCTAGAGCAAGGACCAGCAGGCTGGCGACGTAGGGGCGGCAGCCGCTACGAAAGGCGCATCGATGGCCTCAGCGGGCTCAACGAACCAAGGCAGACACTGCGCTGCAGCGGTCCGGCAGCTGCGGTATTTCGCCACAGCCAGCCCCTTGGCTACCGCGATGGCCTGGGTGATCAAATCATCGGCACCTTTGCCAATTGCGCCGGCGGCACCACCCCCTGGGGCACCGTGCTGAGCGCTGAGGAAAACTTTCAGTCGCAGGTGGCCGAGGCCGTCCATGCCGATGGCTCGGCGTCTTCCCCCCAGGCGAAGCCTTTCCGCTGGGATGGGGCACGCCTCGATGGGCTCGGCAATCCCTTTCGGCTGGCCGGCAACAAGTACGGCTGGATGGTGGAATTTGACCCCCGCGACCCCAATTCAGCCGTCGTAAAACACAGCATGTTGGGTCGCTTTCGCCACGAGGCCGTGGCCGTTGTGGCCAGGGCCGGCGAGCCGCTCGTGGTGTACTCGGGCTGCGATCGCCATGGCGGACATCTGTACCGCTTTGTCAGTGACGCGCCCGTGCGTGACCCGCGCGATCCCGCCAATTCAAACCTGTTAACGGCTGGAAGGCTGGAGGTGGCGCGTTTCAACGCCGCAGGCAGCGGCAGCTGGATCGCCCTCGAGCCGGAAACGGCCGTGCAACCAAAACCTCCCAGCCATTACGAGCGCTTTGGTTGGCAGCAACCGACCGTGCTGCCCCATGGCGACCGCCAGCGCAGCGGCAGTGAGGCCCTTGGCAGCGATGTCGATCTTCAGGCCTACTGCGGCCGCTACAAAACCCTTGGCGATCTCTACCCATTGGGCGGCGCTGGCAAAGACGCAAAATTGCGACAGCAGGGGGCGATCCTGATCGATGCCCACCTGGCCGCCAACGCTGCGGGTGCCACCGCCTGCCCCCGCCCAGAAGACACCGACATCGACCCGATCAATGGCGACCTGCTGATCGCCTTCACGGCGGCGGGTCGAGATGAAGGCGGCAGCAGTGATCCAGCGATCTTCCGCGGCCCCAAGGGCGAAACCCTTTGGCCCCACGGTTGGGTAATGCGACTGAGCGACGGCGACAGCACTCGAGGATCCAACTTCCGCTGGCGGATGGTGGCCTCCGGCGGCCTGCCCTGGGAAGGTGGGCTTGGATTCAGCCACCCCGACAACCTGGCCTTTGATCCGGCTGGCAACCTCTGGCTAGTGAGCGATCGCTCCGGTGATGCTGACCTAGACGTCTTTGGCAACAACAGCTGCTGGCTGCTACCGCGCGCCGGCGCCTTGGCGGGCAAGGCCCTCTGCTTTGCAATCGGTCCAGTGGGCTGTGAACTGTGTGGGCCCTGCTTTGATGAGGGGTTTCGCACCCTGTTTATGGCGGTGCAGCACCCGGGCGAGGGTCAGGGTGTGCGCCAGGGCAAGGAGGTGGAAGCCCAATCCCACAGCCTGGTGGACCGCAGCGGCCAACGCTTTGAGCAGTTGCGCTGGGTGCCCCTCGGCTCTAACTGGCCCTCCGGCGTACCCGCCAGGCCGCCCAGGCCCGGGGTAGTGGCAATCCGCAGACTCGACGGCAAACCCCTGCTGGGCTGATCAGTCGGCCACGGATTTGCCCGTAGGCATCAGCTTTGCCCGTAGGAATCGGGCACAAAAAACTGCCCATTCAGGGGGGGACGTCGATAATCTCCAACCGCCTTTCGGGGCGGCAATTCAATCTGCTCTGGTGTCATGTCTTCATAGGGAACCTTGCTCAAGATATGGCGAATGCAATTAAGGCGCGCCCGACGTTTGTCATCGGCTTCAACGGTAAACCAAGGTGCCTCTGGAATATTAGTGCGGGCAAACATCTCATCCTTGGCTTGGGAAAACTCGACCCAGCGGTCCCGCGACTCAAGATCCATGGGGCTCAATTTCCATCGCCTGGCCGGATCCTTTAGTCGTGAGAGGAAACGCACTTCCTGCTCCCCATCACTGACGGAGAACCAATACTTGATCAGGCTGATGCCACTTCGCACAAGCATCCTTTCAAATTCCGGGCACGACTGCAGGAACTCCTCCACCTGGGCAGGGCTGCAGAAGTTCATCACCCTCTCCACACCTGCCCTGTTGTACCAAGATCTATCAAAGAGCACCATCTCACCAGCCGATGGTAAATGCTCCACATAGCGCTGGAAATACCACTGGGATTTCTGCTGATCAGATGGGGTTCCCAGGGCAACAACCCTGCAGCCCCTTGGATTTAGCGTCTCAGTAATACGCTTAATAGTGCCACCTTTACCAGCCGCATCACGGCCTTCAAATAGAATAACCAGGCGATAGCCAGTATGCTTTATCCAATACTGCATCTTGACAAGTTCAACCTGCAACCTAACGAGCTCTTTCCCATATAGGTTGCTATCCATCACTGGCTGCTATCCATCACTGGCTGCTATCCGCGCTGTCGGCCCTGTGATGATCCATAGAAATATCCTCCTAACGCCATGCCAATGCTAGGCCAAGGATTTCTGCAGTGATTTGGCAATGACTTCCTTAACCTCCCTGGAAAGCAATACGAAGAGATAGTCGGGTTCGCGATATTGATTTGGCAGGCAATTGTGCAGAACTTCAAGGCGCTGCCAGCACACGGTGCGGCGCACCTTGTTGATCGTTTTACCCTCGCGAATCAAGATGCGTAGGGCTTTGCAATAGAGCGGATAGCTGGCCTCAAGCTCACCAATGGTGAGGGTGGAAGCCGTAGTGGCAATGGTCATAGAACCCGTATTTCCTTTTGCCTATGCCAACTCTCAGTCCACGGCCAGCCTTTTCGATCCCCCCATACGGGGACAATTCAAAGACCGACCACCACCACCGCTAGAGCTTGACCATGCCGCAGCGCATGCCCTTCAGAACGGCCTGGAGCCTGTTGCTCACATCAAGGGTCTTGAGGAGCCGCTTCGTGTAGGTCCTGGCTGTCTCCTCACTCACCACAAGCTGCTCGGAAATCGCCCGATCTGAAAGGCCACTGGCCAACAAATCCAACACCTCATATTCCCGGGGAGTCAGCCGGGGACAACTGAGGTAAGGCAAGGCACCAGATCGCAGCGAGGGGCTTCTATAGGAGTGCTGCCCCATCAAGGCAATCACCGCCGCCTGCAGGGGCCGCTGATCCCCAGCAAAATCCGCCTGCGCCACCACCGCCTCCAGCCAGGGAGCATCGGCATATTCCGCGGGGATCACATCCCCCAGGGCCAGCACAACTGCCCTAAGGCCTGGTTGGGCCTTGCGGGCGAGACGCACCAGCTCAAAGCCGTTGCCATACTCCAGATGGTCCGTGGCGATCAGTAGCCCGTAGGGCTGTTTGGCCAGATAGGCCAAACAACTGGCCTGGTCTGTCACCGCGCAGCCGATTCGCTCCCGCTCCTGGAAGCTCTCGCAGACCGAGCGCAGCAGAAATTTTCCTTTCAGGGCCAGGGCCACCCGGCCCTCGATTGCCCCCGCCACTAGCACCTGGTCGAGGGTGCTGCCCTCCAGGCTGGTAAGAAAGGGTGTCAGGTCCATAGGACACTCCTCCAGATCAGGAAAAATCTGCCTTAGGGCTGATCAAATCTAGGCCGCTAGGCCCTGAGGCGTGGTTGTTACATCTTTCACGGCCCTATTGGGGAAAGGCAGCGCAAACCCTTACCGTTTTTTAACTTAAGCGGAGCATGACCTGCCCATGACCGGTAGCAATCCCAGCACCAACTCCGCCAATATCGCCGCCACCACTGGCCAAGAGGTGGCCCGTCGGGACACGATTCTCTTGGTAGATGACGACGCCAACATCCGGCGGGTGTTGGAAACCAGGCTCAGCATGTTTGGTTACGACGTGGCCACCGCCTCCGATGGCGAGGAGGCCCTGGCCCTATTCCAAACGGTGGAACCAGATCTGGTGGTGCTCGACGTAATGATGCCGAAGATGGATGGCTACGCCGTCCTAAAAGCCCTGCGCCTGGATTCCGATGTGCCGGTGGTGATGCTCACCGCCTGCTCGGAAGTGAAAGATCGCATTCTTGGCCTGGAGCTTGGCGCCGACGACTACGTGATCAAACCCTTTAGCCCCAAGGAGCTAGAAGCCAGGATCCGCTGCGTGCTGCGTCGCTCGGGCGGCTCCGCCCAGGCCAGCCCCAACAGCACCACCAACCGGGAAATCACCGTTGGCGAACTCCGGGTGATCCCCCACAAGCGCCAAGTATTTAAAAGTGGCGAGCGGGTGCGGCTCACGGGCATGGAATTCGACCTGCTCGAAATGCTGATCAGTCGCTCTGGCGAACCGCTGACCCGCCAAGACATGCTCACCAAAATCTGGGGCTACACCCCCGAGCGCCACTCCGACACCCGGGTGGTGGATGTGCACATCTCCCGGCTGCGCAACAAGATCGAAGACGATCCAGAAAACCCCGAGCTAGTAATCACCGCCAGGGGCACCGGCTATCTTTTCCAGCGCCTACCTTCCAGCAACGCCGGCTGATAAAAAAGAATATCCCTGATAAATCAGGGGTGTTGCTGCCAACAGCGGAAAGCGGCGCCAGCCCTACGTAGCTTCCATGAACAGCATCCACCCAATCCAAAGACTATTTCGCCTGGCTCTGGCAAGCGCCCTGGGCTCTGGCATGGCCATTTGTGCAAGCCCCTTGGCTGGCCACGCCGAGGTGCTCTACACCCTGCAAACCAAGTGCAGCATCAAGGGCGGCTCACCATTGCCCTGCACCGTGACAGCAGAAAATCGCGGCAATGCCACCTTTTACCTCCACCAGATCGGCGCCACCCGGAAGACCATTCGCATCACCGACAAACCCCTGCGGATGACCCGCTGGGTTACCGGCAAGGAGTGGTGGGAATCGCTGCAAGGGGCAGCTGCCCGCTTTTCCACCGACACCATTTGCTTTAACGGCCGCGACCTCTGCGTGGTTAATCCCAACTACCTGCGCAGTGTCCAGATCAACAACATCTCAACCCAAAACAGGGATCTGGTGAAGGTGCATTTTGGCAGCGATGGCCGCATCAATGCCAGCTGCTACGACGACGGTTGTGGGGTAAACCTTAAATGAAATTGCCAACTAAGAGCTTTTGCTGGCTAGGTGTCGCCCTATTGGTGGGCCCAACAGGTTTCGCATCGGCTACAACGCTCTCCATCGGAACTGAAACTCCCGCACCCCAAACCCTGCTTGCCCGTGGCGGTGGTGGTGGCGGTGGTGGTTTTCGAGGCGGTGGCGGCGGTTTTCGAGGTGGCGGTGGCGGATTTAGTGGTGGTCAGAGCGGCTTTCGTGATGCCGGCAATGGCCTAAATCGCGGCGACACCCGTCCGGCGGGGGGCTGGAGCAATAACGCCAGCTCCTGGGCAAGGCCATCAATTGATGCACCAAGAAGCAACAACAACTGGAGCAATAACAACCTAGGCAATAACAAGCCAAATAGAAACAATTGGAGCAACAACAACTGGGGCAACAGCATAAATATCAATAATGTCAATGTGCGCCCCAGTTGGGTGGGACCAGGCTGGGGTGCCGCCCGTCCCTGGAACACCGGCTGGTATGGCGGCTGGTCCAGTTCTTCCTGGGGTTGGTGGGGAGCCTCAGCAGCCGCCTGGGGCATCGGCACCCTCGCCACCGCCGCCATAATCAACAGCGCCGTAAATAATGCTGTTAGCAACAACGAAACATACATTTTGGTTCCAAATACCAACTACCAATTACTTTTCGGCAGCGTGCAGGCCACCGGAACATCCACAATTACCTTTGTGGTCAACTCCGATGGCAATAACTACAGCCTCAACGCAGATTGTCAGTCCGGCCTACTCAATGGCCAGGCACCAAGCAGTGCCCAGGAGGCGCAAGTCCTCAACAGCGCCTGCCAGGTTGCCTTTGGCAAAGCCTAAATCCAGATAAATCAGGCTGATTGAATAAAACCGGCAAAAGGAGAAGGTGCCACGCGGGAAACCCCATGGAGCAAAACGCTGGAGGAGATTGGTCAATTGACCAACCTCCTGCAGCGTCAAAACCAAAGTGGTGGCACTGGCAAAAGCCTAAAATTCAACTAGATCTCAGCTTCCCTGGAGCCTGAGGGAACCTGCTGAAGTCAGGCTGCGAAGCCAGCTGCCAGGCTTGGAACCCTGAACTGCCTTAATCGCAAGGTAGGTAAGTAGAGGTTCAATAAAAACTATCGGCAGATAGGAGATTGCCCAGGTAGCCCAGCTCTGCAGTGGAGTCGCTTCGCTGCCATTCAGCAACCAAAATCCCACCATCACCACCACACCGGAGTAGTAGATGGCATCGAATTTGACAATTTGGGCCCAGTTCACCGCCAAGCCATTCTCACCCTTGGCAAAAAAGCGTTTGCCAAGCAACTGATGGGTGGCGATCAGAGGCAAGATCAATGAAAGCGAATTGACACCCAAGTGCATCAAATCTTGGGGCTCAAATACCAGGCCCTGCAGGAGCAAGCCAATGGCAAAGCCAAACATGGCAGGCAAGAAACCAAATAGAAAATAGACAATGGAGGCCCCTACTAGGTGGAGCTCCGATGGTCCAACCGGAAAATGCACAACCTGCATCAGAAGCGAAAAGATCAACGCTGCAGCGCTGGTCTTTACAAGCAGCAGGGGCTTCTTGAGCAGGGCAGGCGCAAAACCGGCAAGGGTGACTATGGCGGTGTAGTTAGCACCAATAATCTTTGGAGCAGCAAGGATGCCGGGATGAATGTGCATGGTTTTAGGGTTTGCGAAAAACTTCGGAGAGAAACTTTGGCAAGAATACAAATAGAAAAAATAAATTAACTAAATACCACCACTCGCCAGGGCCAGGCCCGAGAGAATTACCCCAGAAAGGGTGAATCCCACAGCAACTGGAATGGCTAAGCGAGCAATATCCCGATTAGCAAAATATTTGCAGACCCCATAGGAGCAACCCGCCACCAGCACCGAAGCAGCTAGGGCCCCAATCCACCAACCAAAGGTGTGGCCGTCCTGGGGTACCTCCAGACCATGGAGCATGGAGTGAAAGCTCACCCCCAGGGCCACCAGCGCCGGGGTGAAGGTAAAGCTGCGTCCCTTCGCAGAGGCAAAAATCACTATTCCCAGTGCCGCAATCGCTAGGGCCGCCAACAACTCACCCGCCGGCAAATTGAGACCGAAGGAGGCCAGAGAGCTGCCAACCATCCCGCCAACTAGGGCGCCGCCAAGGGCCCAGCCCAGCAGCGCAGCGGAAATAAATGCCCCTACGGCGCCCACTGCCAACAGCATCAAGAGGTGGTCGAGCCCCATCAGGGGATGCAGCAGGCCACCAGCCAATCCACCACCAACTAAACCAGCGCCGGCTGAGCCATGGGCCTGGGCTGGAATCGCCGCAAGCAGCAGGGCTGCAACGGCAGAAAAGGACGCCAACGGCGCCGAAAAACGTTTCATGGGCAATGCTCGGTCCGCGCCGAGATCGAAGTGGTAAATAGACGGCGAGTGTTCTGACTAAGGGGCACAACCCCATCACAGTTGCGGGACAGCGGCGGATTTGGGTAACCCCTCACCGCACTTTCCTCGTTTGACCAGCTCCAGGGAGCCGGATCCGTCGATCGAACCCTAGACGGGAATTGGCCTGGGGCCCAGCTTCGCCACAAAGATCGCCTGGACAAAGCGGCGGCGGCGAAAGCGGGTCCAAATTTCAGCCTGCCTGAAGCTCTGGCGCTGCTGGAACTGCAGCCACCAGGCCTGCAAATCGGGGCGGGCCTCCAGGTCCAACTCCTGGATCATCTCCAAACGGGCAAACAACACAGCCACCACCACATCGGCGCTGCTGGGGCGATCGCCAAACAGGCCTGGCCCCCCAGTCACCAGGGGCAAAGAAGCCAGATAGCTGCCCACCTGAGTCCGCATCAAATCGAGTTTGTCCAGCTGGCTGCCCTGGCTGAAATAGGCAAGTCTCTCCCGGTTTTGCTGCGCCTTCGCCCGCAGGCTGGCCCCTCCATCGGCGGCCCCCTCTGCCCGCCGCTCCAGGCCGTCGACAAGCGATTGGAGCAGCTTCGGCACGATCCGCTTCAGCACGGGATTACTGAGAATGGCCTTACCAAAGGTGAGGTCCTCGATCGAGATGGCGTAGTGGCCCGCCACCACATCGGCAATCTGATCTCGCAAATTGGGGCAAAAATCCAGCCAGGTAGCAGCCGCCGACTGGGATGCAAAGGCCAGGATGTCGCGGCTATCAGTCCAGATCCGAGCCCCAGGGGAGCTCCAATCGGCCGCACAAAGTGTCGGCACCGTCATCGCCGGGTTGAGCTGGCGGTAGCGATCACCTAGCTGCTGCTTGGCCAAATGGATATCTATTAATTGGCTGCAAAACGCCACGCCCGCCTCCACCAGGGCCAGCCGGGCCACCATCGAGTAATAGGAAGGTGCCGCGTGCAGCAGCACAAGCTCTTGATCGCCCATCGACCAATCATCGC
>NZ_JAGQBV010000014.1:0-46248 GCF_024345815.1 Cyanobium sp. HWJ4-Hawea
CTTCCCAGATGGGATAGAAGTGCAAGCCAATGGCATTGCTGGAAGGAACAACAGCACCGGAGATGATGTTGTTGCCGTACATCAGTGAACCGGCAACGGGCTCACGGATGCCGTCGATGTCGACGGGTGGTGCTGCGATGAAAGCAACGATGAAGCAGATGGTGGCCGCCAGCAGGGTGGGGATCATCAGCACGCCGAACCAGCCCACGTAGAGGCGGTTGTTGGTGGAGGTAACCCAGTCGCAGAACTGGTTCCACGCAGAAGCGCCTTGGCGCTGCTGAATTGTGGTTGTCATAAGAACGGGAGAGAGTGCGCTCGCTTGACCAATTTCCAAAGGAACTGATTAGGGAGCAGCAGGTAGGTGCGGGGCGGAAAACCGCTCGCTCATCAAAAGTTAACACCTATTCACATTCGCAAGGCGGCTTGCGTCCAGCTTTTGGCCTCAGTAGTTCTGATGGCATCGATAAGCCCAGCTAATGGCGGTGCTGGCCATGCTCGGCTTCGTGATCGGCCAGCTCGGCTTGGCTGCGGCACTCGTTGCAAAGCGCTTTTGCCTTACTGCGCCTGTTGATAGAGCTGCTCTAGGCGCTCCCGGCTGAAGTCGGCATAAAGAACTTCTTCACCTGGTTCGGGAGCTTCGGGATGGCGCCTTGGCTTGGCGCCACTTCTCTGGGAGCTCAGCTCGGCTGAATTGCGCAGGTTTTGATTCATTAGTGCAAAAGCACCCCCGGCTATGAGCGCAAAGAAGATCAGGTAGACAGCAGCAAGAAGGTCGTTCAAGGGGAGAAAACCATTTGCAAAACCTTAATGCAAAGAATTGTTAATTGGAGGCCATGGTTCCTTTTCATGGGGCCCTGTTTTGGAGAGTCCCAAGGCTTGGCTGGCTGTGGAGCGAAATAGAACCACCACCCCAACCGTCAGGAGCCCGACCGTCAGGAGCCGGATCTCTAGCTCCGACAGCCCCTTTGGGGCAACCCCATCTCTAACGTCACGGAGCTGGAGCGGGAAAAACCTTCTTAGAGTCTTCCACCACAAGGCTGGGTTCGGCCTGGTTGTCGACCCTGAACAGACCCCAGGTCGCCATCGAGTCTGAGCTAAGCGCTTGCGACGGCCATACGAGGCGCTGGCCGCCGTAGGTGAGCCCCACACAGGTGAGGTTGGCGTCGTTACCCAGCAGGCTCCAGAGCACTGAGATTTGGTTGCGCTCGTAAGGCGCCGAACTCAGCTCCTCAGGAGAATCGACGATCGAGCCCGGCTCCAAGGTGAGGCGCAGGCCCCGTTCCCAGCTCAGAAAGCTGCCTTCATGGGTGGGGTAGAACCAGCAGGTGGCATTGCTCAGCTCGCTGAGCGCCATGCGATCGATGCACCGCAGGCAGGTCGGGTTCTCCGGATCGCCCTGATAAACACCTAGCCAGTGGTGCCGGGGTTCTATTCGAACCACTAGGGCGTCGCAGAGCAACTGAGTGCCATCACTGCTACTGCGTTGCTCTCCGGTAAGACGACCATCGAAGGGAAGCTGTTCCAGATCGGGATGCTCAGCGCCCCGGCTGAAAATCCGCAGAACAAAACCAGCGGAGGGCCCTGCCGCCTGCGCTTGCTGCAGAACCTCAAGAGACGTGTTGGCATCAGGCAGCTGTAGTGCAGGTGCTAACACAAAGATCAGGGGTGGGTTCATGGCGATAGCCGTGAATCAGGGCAAAATTTTGGGAATGATCCTGGCGGCTGCTCGGGGCACCAGGCTTCACAGAATCCCTGGCCAGTCGCCACAATGTAACGACTTCGTTACAGAGTGATGACCACCGGAGAGCTGTTTCTTGAAAGCCTGAGCTCTGGGGTGATCACCCAGGCTGAGATCGACTGGCTGCTGATCCAGCAAGATCGCCTCACTAGGGCTGAACAGGCAGCGATGCAACGGCTGGGACGCCTGCTCGATCAAGGGCAAATCCAGCTGGGCTGCCGGGTCGCACCGCGTTACCAACAGCATCTCCACGTGCTGAACGAGTGGATCGAACCGCTGGGGCGGCGGCGCAGATCTTCCTTAGCCCGAACCGCCTGACGACAAGTGGATAGGAGGGTCAACAGATCTGGGTAAAAAGCCTGTTAACGGATTTGGACCGATGGCCAACCTCTTTTTGCTGTGGCCTTAAGGAATGTGGGGTCTTGGGCCCAGATTGGCTGATAAGCAAACTCCAATAAGGGCTGGTTAAGTTATTCGGGGCTATCTTCCCTACTCTCCAGGGGAACCAAGCCTTCGCCGTATCCAGTTCGGATCACGTCGGCAATCGAAGATTGCGTAGATGTCGATTGAACTTTCTTCGATCAGGTAGTAAAGGGCAAACGGAAAGCGCTTTATCAATATCCGGTAAAATCCATTCACCTGCAGGTGGATTCCGGCGTAGGTGGATATTTTCTTCCATCAAGGAGCCTGATTTCCACGCAGCTCATTTCTCAGTTCACCGATTGCAGCCTCCCAGCTCTGGAAGCTGGTCTTTCCCTGCTGGACCTCCTCACGCCGGTTGCGCAGAACTTCTGCATGCCAGGCGGGGGACATCACCTGTTCAGGGGCCTTGGAGAGATCGGCCCAAAGCACTTCCATGGCCTGGAGTTTGTCGTCCAAGCTCATCTTGGCTAGGGGAAGATCCACATTCATAGCAAGAGCCTCCAAGCATTATCCAGTCCAATTTTAGGGGGCTGGCACCTCAGGCAGATTGAGTATCAGCAACAGTGCTGCAGCGCCCGCAAACTTGACGTGACCCCCTTCATTGGTCCATTCGGAATGGGAGGGGTGCCTATGCAGCAGCTGGTTGAGCTTCAGTTGCGGTGTGCCGCCGAATTCCGATTGCGCAGGAAGGCCCTCACTCCTTAATCAACCCCTCAATCAACCCCTTAATCAACCCGCCACGCTCTCGTCCCTAGCCTCCAACATCTCAAAGCCCCTGCAGCAGAGCTCTGCAACCAATCTGTGTAAAAAAGCCGGCTAACGGATTTGAACCGATGGCCTTCGCTTTACAATGATTTTGATGATGACATTGACTGCATTTCAGGTGATCTTGGCAATTTTTTGAGCCTGTTAATCAACTTATTAATCTGCCAGATGACTAACCCTAGTGGTTGGGGGCTTTCATATTATGAGGCTTACCCTGGCCAAATCTGACCAGTAAGCAATCTCCCATAAGGGCCGGTTCAGTTTTTGGGGTTCATGTCGATGTCAACTGCTAACAGGTTGCGGTCTTGGCAGTTTGGGCTGATGCCAGCGCCATTTCAGAGAGGATGATGCGCAGGAGAGCCCCGTTACACCCAGCCCATGACCCACCGCTACGGCCTCGTGTCGCCCCCGGCCATCGGCCATTTCAACCCGATGGTGGCGCTGGGGATGGAGCTGCAGCGGCGGGGCCACGATGTGGTGGTGTTCACTGTGGCGGATGGTGCCCGCCAGCTGGCGGACATTCCGCTGGAGGTGATGACGATCGGGTCGACCCCCTTTCCGCCGGGGGCCGTGGAGAAGGCCTTCGCCACCCTGGGGAAGCTGAATGGGCTGGAGGGGCTGAACTTCTCCGTTGATTTCTTCGGCAGGGAGCAGGTCATGCTCCTGAACGAGCTGCCCCAGGCGCTCACGACGGCGGGCATCGATTTGCTGCTGGTGGATCAGCTGAGTCCGGCGGCCGGCACGGTGGCCGAGATGCTGGGCCTGCGGTTTTTCACCATCTGCAATGCCCTGCCGGTAAACCGTGAGGCCGCAGTGCCGCCTTACTTCACGGACTGGCGGCCAAGCCGTCGGCCCTGGGCGCGCTGGCGCAACCAACTGGGTAACGCGCTGCTGGATCGACTCACGGAGCCCCTGTGGCGTGATCTGCAGGAACAGCGCAAGGCGCTGGGGCTGGTGCCGCACCGGCGACGAGAAGAGGCGGCTTCCCCTCTGCTGCAGCTGGCCCAGTTGCCCCAGGCCTTTGATTTCCCGAGGGAGAAACTGGCTCCCCACTTTCACTACGTGGGACGGTTGGCGGATCCCTCCGGCCGCGAACCCCTGTTGCGGGATGCCGTGCCCTTCCCCTGGGAGCGGCTGGACGGACGCTCCCTGATCTATGCCTCCCTGGGGACGCTGCAAAATGGACTGCCGGAGATCTTTGCGCAGATCGCGGCAGCCTGCGCCCCCCTGGAGGCCCAGCTGGTGATCTCCCTGGGCAATCCCAGGAGCCAACCGTTGCAGCTCCCCGGCAACCCTCTGGTGGTGGCCTATGCGCCCCATCAACGGCTGATCGAACGGGCCAACCTCGTAATCACCCACGCGGGCCTCAACACCACCCTGACGGCCCTTGGCTCTGGCGTTCCGGTGCTGGCGATCCCCATCACCAACGAGCAGCCCGGCATTGCCGCCCGCCTGGCCGCCAGTGGGGCAGGCCAAGTGTTGCCAGTGCAGAAGCTTGGTGTGGAGGCCCTGCGGGCGAAGGTGGCGGAGATGCTCGGCAATCCAAGTTATCGGGAGCAGGCCCGGCGGCTGCAGGCGGAGAATCAGGCAGCTGGGGGCGTAGTGGCGGCGGCGGATCTGGTGGAGGCCGCGTCCGGGTGACGGTTTACGCGCGCCTTCATGTCGACGTGGGCCAGCAGCGTTCTGCCAGCGCTGATCTGCCGTTGTTATCCCCCTCTGCCAGCAAAGAAACCCTGTTTGAGTTGCCCGGGTGGTTTTTGTCTATGGGATATATGGGATTTGGGGGATTCATTACTACGTGAAGAGAGTGAGTGGCTTGCAGCAGCTCCTGGAGATTCAGCCAGGGATAGCAGCAGGGGGGGGTAACGCACGCTTCTCCCCCCGCGTTAATCAACCCGAGGGCAATCGATCGGTTTTTAAGGGCTCTGGCTCAGAGGGGTCTGGACTCACGCCAGCGCCTGCCGGCAAGATTGGTGTGCAGAACGCTGAGGAAGGCTTCGATGCAATCCCTTTGGGTCGCAGCCGCCCTGTTGTTGGCTAGCCCGGCCGGATGGGGTACACCAGCCCATGAACTGGTGTTTGAAAGGGTGAACGGCAAATTGGCCAGCGGCGATCAACGCTGGCGGCTGCAGGTGCGCCAGGGGCCGCTAACGGTTGCCAGCTGGCCCGCAGCCAGTGGAACGGTGACAGCACAACGTGTTGATCGACGCTGGAGCCCTGGGAATGGTGCACCTCTGCCCATGGGTGTTTACGGCATCGACAGGCCTGAGGCCTGGGGCGGTAGCTGGTGGATTGCCCTTAAGCCCCGATTCGCGACCAGCCGCTCTGCCCTTGGCATCCATACATGCCTACCGGGCACGGGCTGCATCTGCCTGCCCAGCAAGGCCGATACCGACGCAGTGGCGCGTTGGATTTCCACCAAGCGAATCAACGTGCTCAAGGTGATTAATTAAATATGTAGCCGATTCCCCGGTTTGGTTTTGGTGGACATTGTTGGATTGAATTACGAGGCGCGCAGCGTCTCCAGCTAGTTGGTCAATTGACCAACTTCATTTAGTGCTTAGACACGCTCTCTCCCAAAGGGTGAAGATCTCCTGTGCGTGCACCCCCCAGCCATGACCACCACCGCATCCGATCTGGTGTTCCGCCCGGCCGCCGAGCGCTTCCACAGCCAGCTCGATTGGCTCGACAGCTGGCACAGCTTTTCATTCTCCTCCCACTACGACCCGGCCTGGATTGGCTATGGCCCCCTGCGGGTGATCAACGACGACACCATCGCCGCCGGCAGAGGCTTCGGCATGCATCCCCACCGCGACATGGAGATCGTCACGGTGATGGTGGAGGGCCAGCTAAACCACCGCGATTCGATGGGCCATGCCGAGGTGCTGCGGGCCGGGGAAGTGCAGCGGATGAGTGCCGGTACTGGCGTGGTGCATAGCGAGGTAAACGAGGGTGACCAGCCCTGCCGGCTGCTGCAGATCTGGATCGAGCCCAGCAGCGCCGGTATCGCCCCGGCCTATGGGCAGAAGCTCTTCGTCATTGGCAACGGCTGGACGCCCCTGCTGGATCCCGGCCAGGCCAAGGGCGCCATGGCCATCAACCGCCCCGTGCGGCTCTGGCGGGCCCAACCCGATGCAGGCGAGACGCTCAGTCTGGCGATCGAGAGCGGCAATCAGGGCTGGATCCAGCTGATTGATGGTGCTGGCACGACCGATCACCATGCTCTGCAGCAGGGGGATGGTCTGGGCTTTAACGCTGGTCAATTTCAGACCTTCACTGCAGGGACTGGCGGAGCCGATCTGCTGCTTTTTGATCTGCGTTGAACGCCGTCAGAGGGGGATTGTCCCCAAAAGTTGGACAGGTCACTAAGTCTCAGGCATGAACACTCAGCCTTCCAGCCAATCGCCCCCCCAATTAATCAACCCCAAAATCAACCCTCAGCGCCCTTGCGCCCTGCCCAGAATCCCCCAAACCCCTGCCATCACAGGGCTGCAACAGATCTGGGTAAAAAGCCTGTTAACGGATTTGGACCGATGGCCTTCGCTTTACAATTACTCTCATAATGAGAACGACTGCGCTGCAATTGATTTGGGAGGTTGTTTGGGCCTTTAAGTCAACCGATTAATCAACCCCATGGTCAACTTAGTTCGGCTGAATTTTTCTCTCAAGGGAAAGTTTCTAGCTGTCTCTAGCTGTCTCTAGCTGGAGGTGGGCTTATTCCTCCTAAGGCGCCTTTAGCCCCCTGTTTCGCTGATAATGGCTTCGGGCCGTAGGCCTGTTTTTACATCCGTCCATTCATGCCATCCCTGCAGACCGGTTCTGGCCTGGCCTACGTCGAGTGTCTGTTCGTCTCCGACGTGGAATGCAAAAACGTAGTCTGAATACTCTGCATGTTCTAGGGTCTTGTGTGAGCTTGGCGGGCGTTAAACTTTCCATCCAATTACTCATGCGGAGAGTGGTAGTTAAAACTGGATACTGACTTGCTTGGATTCGCCATACTCGAGCCGATCAGCGATAACACTAAGGGCTAAGACTTCCGCTTTTGAAATTGCATCACCAGAGGTACTCTCGTACGCAAGAACTCCAGGTAGTTTCGGTGCCTCGGCGATCCAGCGACCGTCTACTTCTTGTTCATACTCCAAAGTGCAGAAAGTGAAATTCATATTTAGCCTAATTCTAATGCCAGTATACCAATATCCTATTTCGTTTGTCAATTCCAGATTCAACCTTCAGCATTCTCACCTCCTGGCCCCGGTTCCCCAAGACCTTTGCCGCGCCTCCCCGCAACGGTTGAGAATGATTATTGCAAAAATAAGCGAACCCGATTATGATGCAAATTGAGGAGCAAGCGAAATTCAGATTGCCCACTCGCCAAAGCGCTTACCCCCATGGCCCCTATCAATCAACGCCCCCAGCGATCAGATACAAGCTGGGTAACCGATAAGCCAATCATTAAGAATTTAGATCTTAATAAAATTAGGGCTAGAACCCTTGCCGGTCCAAAATCTCTGCGTAGCCAGCTGATAGTAAGCATCTGGGCGGGCTTGGCAGTAATTTTAATTCCGATCAATATTGCCACAGATATTCACTATACAAAAAAGGCGACACTAGAAACCCAGAAACTGCTTGTTGAGCAAGGCTCTTTCGTATATTTTGGGATCACAAAGTGGAGGGAAAGCACAAAGCAGCTACTTGAGATACTTTCATTTGCGCCGCCAATTAGAAAGCTTGATCAGGATGAAACCGAGCAAATTTTTGACCGATTAAATATTCTTTTTCCCTATAGATCTTGGCGGCTCTGGAGCAGAGATGGCGACCTGCTTGTTGGCACTAATGTAACAAAACCTGTCACGAGAAAGTACGCATTTTCCAGGTCATATTTCCTTAAATCAAGGCAGGGGGAGCCTGCTTATGGAATCTACCAGAACTGCATTATTGGACAGCCTTGTTATGTGGAAAGTGTTCCAGTTTATGCACCAGGGGTTAGTTCTGTCTCCACAAGTTCGTCTATTCCCTCCGGAGTTTTGAGTATTGCCATAGGCCTCAGCGATACCCCTAAGGATTCCGGTCTTGGACTTGTTTTTAATCAAATCGTAAAAATTATGGATTCTGATGGCAAAGATAGTGGTGCACTAGATGCGCATTGGAATACACCTATATCTTTGCAAAATAATGACTTTACGGGATTAGAGGTCATGATGGTTAGTCGGGACGGATATGTTATTTTCCCTGAATCATCAGTTAATGACAAAGTATCGCTACAGACTCCTGCGGAAATCTCGAAAGGCCCATGGGGTCCTTTTGTGAAAGTCGCATTGCATGCAGGTGTCAGGGGCAATTTCGGGGAGACGGAATCTGAAGGTAGAGATTACTTTGTGTATTCAAAGAAAATTGATAGTCAGTGGAGTATGGTTGCAATCACTGATAAGGAATCTAGCTATGCAACGGTTAGGCATCAGATTATGGAGCAGCTAGCCTATCAATTAATTACCCTCCTAGGAGCAACAATAGTAATTGCCTTGGTTTGCAGAAAAGCCGCAGAACCGATCCAGCTGGCCGCATCAACAATAAAAGAATTTAGCTCTGGAAATTTTGAGGCTAGAATTGCCACAATTCGAAAGGATGAAATAGGAAAGCTATTTGAAGATATTAATCAGACAGGCTATAATCTTAGGAGATTGTTGACTAGTCAGCTAGAACATGCTGTTACTGATCAGCAAATACAAACGGCAACTAATATTCAAAAGAGTTTTGTTATCGAAGATCTCCCGAGCTCCGAGCATGTTGAGCTAGCCGCTGATTTTGATCCTGCCTACGATATTGGTGCCGATTGGTACGATGCTGTTGATTCAGGAGACATTACATACGTAGTAATCGCTGATGTCTGTGACAAAGGCATTGCCTCAGCCTTGTTCATGTCGGTTTTTCGAAGCCTGATCAGGTATTCATTGTTAGATGAAGATAAGGAGTTGGCTTATCAGGGATTGGAAAGATCCTTAGATGATGCGATTACCCAAGTTAATAATTATATGGCCACTAATCATGCTGGATCATCTATGTTTGCCACACTCTTTTTGGGAGCCTTTGAGAAGAGCAAAAATCAATTGAGCTATGTTTGCGCCGGGCACGAGTCGCCAATTATTGTCAGAGAACTAGGCGTATTGGATGAATTGAAAACCACGGGGCCAGCCATTGGTATTTTTGATGGAGCAAAATACGAAGTGAATACAACGGATTTGCAGCCCGGCCAGCTTCTCTTTACCTATACCGATGGACTTGTGGATTCAAGATCACCCTCTGATAAATCATTTGGCCTAGAAGGCGTTAAGGGCGTGCTAGCCAATGTTGATCCAAAAGAAACGACAGCCAAATCTTTGTTGGATCAAATGACAGAGACAGTTAGCCAGCATCGTGCTGACGCTGAGCAGTTCGATGATCTCACAATGCTGGTAATGAAAATTAAATAGGTTCGGAAGCCAATAACAGTCTGAATTTGCAGCATGGTCTGGATAATTACCACTTCGCGAGGCAGGCTGCATTTGAAATAGGGTATTTAGTAGGGCTTCGATGCTTTCCCGCTTCGTAGTTTGATCGCCACGCAATACCATTTGGCGGCCTGCCACATGGGCACCTAGATGGGCCAATTGAATGCGCAGGGCTGAAAGGCATTCAATGCCGCCGCTACCGGAATGGCTGGTAATTGCAACTGGTTGGCCATTGAATAAGGCACGAAAATCCTCTCCCTGGGTCGGAAGCCAGGCGATGGCACTGGTGAACACCGGTGGGATCGAACCGTTATACTCTGACGAGCAAATTAGCCAGTGGGATGACGCCAGCATTTGCTCCTGCAGTGTAATGACACCCGCTGGTAAACCCTGCTGCTGGCTTCTTGGCGTGAAAAGTGGTGGCGGATCTAGGGTGAGATCAGTCACTCTTACGTGCTTACCTTGCCCGGTGGCAGCGTCTGAAAAGTGATGGGCCAGCTCTAGATTTTTTCGCAGCTCGCTGCTAGTACCAGTAGATCATTGTGTTTGGCCATCTTTAGACCTTCTTAGTGTTTGTAGGACCGCTCTTCGGGTAGCAGGCTTCTCCACGATCAAACAGCTCCTGCAGCTCTTGAAGATGGTTCCCATCGCTGGCTACAGGGCCACGAATGTTGCGGTAGTCGCTTCGGCCCACAAAGGTACCGGTTGGGTCGTGGGGTACACCCCAGAGGGCTGTTTGGAGTGTGGTGGCCTGGGGGCCCGGCAGGGGAAGAACGGCGGTGCTGCCGTTCACATCACTTACCCCCGCGAACCAGTCGTTTACGCCATTTGCTGGGTTCCAGATGTTGTAAAAGCCGCGTATGTCTTCCTTATTGGGGCTTTCGTTGTGCCAGAAATGCACTGTTCCTTTCGGTGAATACACCAGTTCGCCCTTGCCGATCACCAGGGAACCCATCTTGGGCGCTGGGGCGTTGACACCGGGGAGTTGACCGGGAGTGAGGGGGTTTGCCTCCTGGGTGCCGTAGATTCGAAATGTGGATGGCTCTGTAGGAAGGAACCACTCGGAGGATGCGAAATGGAAGTGGGGCGGTGGCCCCGCATCATTGGGTGCAATGGTTTCGCTGAGTTCGTATAGGCCGCAGGTATCCCCAGGCGTTCTAAGCATCACCAAGACATCACCTCCAGCTGTGGTGAATTGCCTGGGATTCTTGAGAAATCGCGGCATCTTTATTTTCACTCCGCCCGAACTGGTAAAGTCGTGGTCGACTCTTTCAGTGGCACCCCGTTTGAGTACCGCCGTTTGAGGAATTGGCGTGAATAGTTCCCTGAATTGCGCTAGCACGGGTGCCTGACCAAATAAGACCGTGGCTGCTACTAATGCAATTGCCACCATTGCAACTTGCCTTGGCCCAGGCAGCTTCCTTAATTTCTGAGAAATGGATTTCAAGTTTGTGATGATCGATATTTTTCCATGATATTTAGACAGCGCAACGCTGCCCAATTCTGTAAGGGTTCGTATTGTTTTAGGCCTATTGAGGGTTTGCGCTTGGTTTAATCGTCGTTCCAGATGCAATCCAGCTTTATTCGGCCTTGGTTGGGTAATAATTGATTTCGGCTCACAATATTTTCTATAACTTCAGCTCTGTTTTGATTCATTACCACAAATTTAAACGCGATCGAGACCCCGGCAGAGGCGTTGAAGGCAACTTCCGCAATCCATGTGTTGCTGTTTACATACTCCATGCCGTAACTCAGGCTGTGGTCCCATTCGCCCAGCTCGGGACAACTGCCTGTGATTGCGATCCGTTGACCAGGCTGGCTGTGGTATCCGTTTAACTGAAATACCCCTACCACCTGGCCCTGCACCCTTAGGCCCTCCACACTGAACACCCTTGCGGAATACTCTGGCATGGCCACGTTGTTGATGAGGCCATTTTTTTGCTCTAGCACCTCTCCAGTGAGCTTGCAGGTATGTAAACCATTTGGCAGGCCAGTTTCGTTCAGGCTAATTTGGGTGGCTGATCCTTGGTTTAATATTACGAGCACATGGCTGTCGCGATAGTGGCGGCTGAAGGCATAGAGACTTTGGTCCACATATCGCTGCTGGTGGTTTCCCATTGTTAGGGACTGGTTTGTACGGCGTAGCTGAACAAGCCTGCTGATTAATTGGTATGGACGGCTGTTCTGATCCCAGCATTCCATCATCGGTCGGTTGTAGGGATCCTCCCCTCCGTCAGTGTTGTTGTGGAGGTATTGTTCTGTTCCATAGAAAAGGCATGGCACTCCGCGTAGTGTCATTAGTAACACCAATGCCAGGTCAAGTTTTTTGGAGTCGCTTACAATGGATAGAAATCGAGGCATGTCGTGGTTGTCTATGAACGTCACCAATTCGTTGGCACGTTTGTAGACCTCATCCATGGCCAATACCTTCTCTATCAGTTTAAACCCTCCCGGTTGCTGGTTTGAAAAGGCAAATCGAATGGCCTCACAGAGGCCAAAGTCCAAGATTGACATGCCGCTGTGATTGGCGTATGCAACTGATCGCCGATCCCAGGGTTTGCTAAACCCGTATTCTCCAAATAGGAATATTTCAGGTTTGTGGCGTTTGATGTCTGTTGTGAATTCCTGCCAAAACCATAGGGGCATATGCTTGAGGGTGTCCACCCGAAGGGCATCAACCCCAATGTCTATCCAGGCTTTGATGGCATCTTTGATGTAATTTCTGAAGTTGATATTATTTTCGTTGAATGTGGCTAGGCCACACATTTCTTGGTTGATCAGTTGGTATTCATCTTCCCAGTCTGTGATTTCTGGGTTGTGGTGATATAGGTTTGCCTCGTCGCTGTGGAAGTTGGCAAATGGTTTTCCATCATCAAGCACAATTCCCTTGCTCCCATTTATGTCTGGTGAGCTGTGGTTGCAAACCACGTCTAATATCAATTTGATGCCTGAGTCATGGAGGGTTTCCACCAGTCTTTTCAGGGTCTCTGAGCTTCCCAGGCTGGCCGACTCCCCCTGGGGAAGGAAGCGCGGGTTGATCCGTTTGAAGTCGCGTGTCCAATAGCCGTGCATTGGTGCTCGGTTGAACTGCATGTCATCCACCTGCTCAAATAGCGGTGAAAGCCATACGGCGGTTACTCCTAGGGCCTTGAGGTATTCAACTTTGTCGATGATTCCCTGTAGATTGCCGCCCCAGTACTTACCCCATTCCATCCAGGTTTTGTCGAGTAGCCCTGCCCGTTCCCCCCGATCCCAAACCCCCTGGCGTTCCTCATTGTCGGCGCTGCCATCGAAGAAGCGATCAACGATAATGAAGTAGATGAATTCTTGCCTAAAATCCACCTCCTTGGTGGCCAGGAAGGTCTGCGGATCATTCATGGAGTTAGCAATCTTTAGGAGACGCTATGGAATTGTCTTGTATCGGCGATGTTGATTACCAGATCTCCATTTAGGTGGGGTTCAACCCAGGCCCACCACTGTTTGAAATGGTCTGTGTTGAGATGGTCGTTAAGGGCCTGTTCGCTCGGCCAGATTTCATCGAACACGTAGGTGCCGGGCTTCTCAATGTCGGCATTACAGGAGTACTGGATTACCCCATCCTCGGCCCGGGTGATTTTGGCCAGGTCCATGGTTTGGTGTTCAAATTCCTGCCTTTCAGTGGTGCTCAGCTGCATTGGCAGCCTGCCGACCACCCTTACCTGTTCGTTGCTGGCGGCCAGGCTTGGCTGCACCCCCCACAGGCCCATTACCAGCACCACTGCCAGTGCCAGCAGTCTGGTTGCCAAGGCCCTCCAATGGAACCTTTGGCTCGGTTGCTTTTGCACGAATACCCATTGGAGAATTTCATTCTTTTGTAGGGCTCTGCTGCAGGAAGTGCAACTTGCCATCACAATGCGAATGATTTCGCTGAGGGCCCGCAACGATGGCTGCTGAGAGTTTTCCTGCCACAGCCCAGCATCGCTACGACCAGGTGGGAGAGCTGCGCTTCCATTCCGTGGAGGACGGCGAAGGCCCCGTGCTGTTGCTACTGGCCGGCTGGCCCCAGACCTGCTTCGCTTGGCGCCGGGTCATGCCCCTGCTCAGTGCTGACTATCGCGTGATTGCCCTTGATCTGAAGGGCCAGGGTGAGACGAGCCTTGCCCTGGAGAGCAACTTCAGCATTGAGGCGGTGGCCGCTGAGGTCGAGGCCTACCTTAGCTACAGGCAGATCGATTCTTTAACTCTGGTTGGCCACGATGTGGGGGCCTGGGTGGCCTATGCCCTGTCGGTGCTCCATCCCCATCGGCTCACCAGCAGCTTGTTGTTGGATGCGGCCCTGATTGGCCTGGCCCCAACGGAGGCCTACATGCCCAGGCCTGGCTCGCGCACCTGGCAGTTCCACTTCCACGCCATGGCCGAGATGCCCGAGCTGCTTACCGCTGGCCGCGAGGCCGAATATTTGGGTTGGTATTTCCGCACCAAATCAGCGGTGGCCGGTGCCATGACAGTTGAGGCAGTTTCCCACTATGTGCAGGCCTACAGCCGCCCCGGAGCGATGACCGCCGGCTTCAACTTTTACCGCGCCGTTGAAGCTAATCGGGCCTTCGCCGAGGCCCACCGTGAGCATCGATTCGAACGTCCGCTGGTGGTTTACGGGGGTGAAAAGGCCACCGCAGATAATTTTCTCCGTTCTCTGCAGGCCTGCGATCCCGCCGTTAGCGGCGGTGTGTTGCCCGGTTGCGGCCACTATCTGCCAGAGGAGGCGCCCGAGGCCGTTGCTGAATTGATTAAAACCGTGTCCCGCAAGGGCTAACCCTCCACCTCGATCCCATGGTGCTGATCGGAGCCCACACCTTTGCCTGGTCGCCAGGTATTACCGATGGCGAGCTCCAATCGCTGATGCCCAGGTTGGCGGGTTCCTCTGTCGACTTTGTGGAACTTGCCAGTTACGACCTGGCCGGTCTGACGCCTGCGCTGGTTAGTCGCCTTTCCGCTGAGCACGGTCTGCCGGTGACGCTCTGTTCAGGTTTACCCAGGGGTCTCAGTCTGGCCAGTGCCGATGGGGCCATTCGCCGTGGCGCCCAGGACCACGTGCGGCGTCTTTTGGAGTTTGCCCAGGCCTGCGGAGCTTTGAAGCTCTCCGGCCCGATCCACGGGGATCTTTCCAGCCCCGCGGCGGAGCCCTCCTCCGCCGATGATCGCCATCGGTTAATTGATAGCTATCTGGAGCTGCGCCACGACCTGGCCCAGGCCGGGATTCCCTTCAGTATTGAGCCCCTCAATCGCTATCAGAGCAGCTTGCTTAACACCTTCGAGCAGGTGTCAGAGGTTTGCCGCGCCGTCGATCTTGCCCACGTTGGGATCCTGGTCGACATTTTTCACGCCAACATGGAGCAGGGCCACCTTTATCAAGATCTGGCCAGCCATCGAGCCGGCACCACCCACGTGCATCTCTGTGGTGCCAACCGTGGACCCCTAGGCCAATGCCACCTTGATTGGCCCGAGTTGCTGAGCTGGTTAGCCACCTTTCCGGCCACCATGCTGGTAAGCATTGAAACCTTCGATCCCAGCCACCCTGTGATTGCACGGCGCACGCGCAGTTGGCGCTCCTTCGGTGCTGATTCGGAAACGATCGTGCTCGAGGGTGCACGCTTCCTCAAGCATCGACTGGGGCTTCTGCCCCCCTGACGACCATTCCGATCCCTTTATCAATGGCTAAGAACTACTACCAGGAGTTGTCCGCAGACTTCTCCAGGCCCGGCCTAGTTAGCACCCAGCAGGGTGAGAGCCTGATCAAGCAGGCAGAGGATTTCATCGCCCTCAAGCAGCCCAGCCTGCCCGAGATCGATGGCAGCTTTAGCCGCGAGCAGATCGAGGCGGAAAATAAGGCCTGGTGGCCCACCCACTGCGAAGCCCTGCGCCGGGCCCGTGGTGATTTGCTGCGTGGTGAATACCGCCAGGATCTGGTCTATTTCTGCCAGGACGGCCCTTTTTATGGTCTAGACCAGCAAACCGAGCGTGAACAGCACTGGTGGGCCCTAATTGCCCAGCCCGGCGTGACGATGTGTTGGCCGATCGTGATGTTTTGGGGCGAGTTTGTGCACTTCGAATGGCACTGCCTCGACGACGCCAGTGGTGAAGCGATTGCCAAGGGCACGGTCTGCTGGGTGCGCCGTGGCCATGCAGGAGGCTGCTACTTCAAGAGCGAGCAGCTCACCTTCTACCGGGATGTCTTCGCCTCGCCCCAGCTGCTAGCCCTGCTCAAAAACCCCTGAGCGCCAGCTCGGCCCTGATGCACTCCCTGATCCTCTCCATTGTGTTGGCGGCCATGTTGCTGCTGGGCATCCCCCAGTTCAGCGCGGCCGCGAACCTGGTGCAATTGCAGCGCCTACCGCTGGAGCTGGCTAACCGCACCGCTGCCGTGGCGGTGGAGAGCTGCCAGCAGAGGGGGGAGCAGGTGAGTGTGAGCGTGGTGGATGGGGAAGGTACCTTGCAGGTATTTCTGCATGGTGATGGCGCCTCTCCCCATACTGCGCAGCTGAGTCGCCATAAGGCCTACACGGCCGCTTCCCTGGCGGCACTGCAGGGATTTACTACCACCGGTGAGTTGGCCAATTCCCTACGCCAAGGGAAAGCACCGATCGGGGCGTTGCCCCTGCCAGCGGCCAGTGTGGATCAGATCACTCCATTGCCAGGTGGGGTGGTGCTGCGCTCGGAGGGCAGGCTCCTGGGGGGGCTGGGTGTGTCGGGAGCCCGCCAGGGGCAGCTTGATGAGGAGTGTGGCTTGGCCGCCGCCGTCTGGCTGGAGCAGGCCTTCGCGGCAGATTGATTGATTCAAAATGTTTGGCTATGCGTTTTGGTGTCTGCTAAAACGCAGACAAATAGGCCCATGCCGGACAAACTGGAAGCGGTTTAGTACCAGATATGTCCCCGCACCTTCCGGCGGATGCTCCCGCCAACGCCGTACTCGACGATCCAGCTCTTCAGGCTGCCCTGAAGGGCATTCACCCTGCCTTTGGCGATCTCTGTACCCGCGTGGCGGGTGAGGTTTGGGGTAAGCCCTCGATTGATCAACTCACCAAGGCCCTGATCACCATCGCCATCGATGTGTCTAACCAGGGAATGGTGCCGGAATCCCCCTTCGAAGCCCATGTGCGCATGGCCCTGAAGCAGGGGGCCAGCTTTGAGCAGCTTGAGGAGTTGTTGCTCTTCACCTGCGTCTACGCAGGCTTCAACAAGGCTGCCCCAGCATTTGCGCGGCTAGGCGATATCCGTGCCCGTATCGAGGCGGAGGCCTAATCCACCATGCTTTCCAACTTCTCTGCAGACCTGCGCCGCCTGTTACTAAACCTGGCCTGCACAGCCCTCTTTATGGCCAGCCTGTTTGGGCTGCCTTCCCTGAGCCAGGCCCAGACGGTGGGTCTTCCTTTTCCCGAATACACCCCCAGCCCCGAGCCCGAATTGATCATCGGCCCCCCCGGGGAGCAATTCACCTTTACCCGCACCGGCCGCAACACTGGCAACACCTACACGATGGCGGAGGCACTGGTGCCTCCCGGATCGGGACCGCTGCCCCACTTCCACGACAACTACGACGAGTGGTTCTACTTTCCCAACGGTGGCATCACCCTCTTCCTTGACCCAGACCACACCTATAGCGATCTGAGCAAGGTGCCCAACGGCAATGCCCCCGGGGCGGATATTCAGTTGATCGAGACCAAGCCCCAAAGTCTTTACTACGTGCCCCGTGGTCACGTCCATGGCTTTTACAACAGCACCGACCATCCGGTGGAAATGACCTTTGTATGGGCACCGGAACGAATCACCCAGTACTTCCGCGACACCGGTGAGAGCGTTACGAGCTTTCCCTCAGATTTCAAGGTGGATGCCACTCGGCTTGAGCCCTTCGTGAAGGATGCCCCTAAATACGGCATTAACCAGAGCCAATATTTTATGCAGTATCTCCATTCGATTAGCCCCGCTAGCAAGGCCACCCTGGCCGCCGACGATCACCTTGATGATCTCAAGGAGCTACTGGCTGCTCCCCTGAGCTAATCACTGCGGTTTGACACCTCAGTTGCCCGCCTGCATCTGCCTACTCCCCGATAAAAGCAACCCATGACCTTTTCCGTTCTTGCTACCACCCTGATTGGAGGTTTCCTGGTCGGTTTTGTTTTCTCGATCTTTAAATTGCCCCTGCCAGTACCTCCCTTGGCGGGCCTGATTGCGGCGGGTGCCTGCCTAGGTGGATCTGCGGCCTATCAATCAATCCACGGCTTGCTTTTGCGCTCAAACTCAAACGGTTGATCTTTTCTGACTTCAACACTTAGCCAACATTTTTGATTCCCCTCTGTTATGGCATCTTCTAAAATTCTCGTCCTGGTTGAAGAGCATTACGACGAAACTGAATTTAATGTGTTCAACAGCTTCTTCCCGACCCATGGGGTTGCAGTGGATTACGCCTCCTACCTGTGGGGCAATGAAAGTCTGGAATTTGAGGGCAACGACAAAACCAGCAAGGTAAAGGTTGATCTCTGTGTGAGTGAGGTGAACCTTTCTGATTACAAGGGTTTGATCCTGATTGGTGGCTATGCCATGGATCGCCTGCGTTACCAGCCCACCCTTAGTGGCTCCCGCAACACTGCACCGGCGGTGGAGTTGTTGCGCACTGCTGTACAGCGCATGGATGCGGGTCAGCTGGCGATTGGCACAATCTGCCACTCGCTCTGGTTGTTCTGTGCTGATCCGTCCTTAATTAAGGGCCGCAAGGTCACCTGTGCCCACAACATTGCCTGTGATGTGGAGAACGCTGGTGGTGAGCTGGTGGTGGCCAATGGTGAAACTGTAGATACCCATTCTGATGGCCTGTTGATTACCGGCCGCCACCCGGGCAGTGTGGATGCCTTTGACGAATTGTTCTTGAGCACAATCCAGGCTCTCTAGCCAGCAATGGTTTGTTGTCTTCCCTCTAGAGCGTCTCGATTTTTTAACCGGATTTTCCAGTTTCCCCAGCACAATGAACAGCCTCAATTTTAGCTTTTCAGATCTCATCTCCGGATACGTCTGCTCTTACGATTCCGCCGCTCGTGTGATCGAGCTGGAAACATCCGATGGCCGCTTATATAGCGCCATTCTTACCGCCAACACCTATGCAAAGCAGACCCAAAATTTGGAGGAGGGTTGGCAAGATCGAGGTGGCCAGCTGGAGCAGTTGCTGGTGCCTGGTCAAATGCTGTTTCTCTATGGCACCTTCTTCCCTGAGCAGCAGACCAGTTTTGAGGTGAATTTCATCGTTTTTGCTGGCGACAGCAAAGATGATCATCGCTATGCCGAGCCCGGTTGGTGGATTCGCCAAATTGATTCAATTGCCACCTCCTACATCAAGTGGCAATTCAATGCCCCTACCGATCCGATTGATTACAGCAACTACCGTACTCTGATCAGCCTCACCGGAGGCAAGAAGGAGAAGGATTATCTGCAGGAGACCGACACCATTTCGCGTATGGTGTACGGCATGGCCTCGGCCTACATGCTCACTGGCAAAGACGAATTTCTTGAGGCTGCTGAGAAGGGTACCGAATATCTGCGCGACAAGATGCGTTTTGTTGATACCGATACTGGCTTGATCTATTGGTACCACGGCCAAAAGGTGAGTTCCGGCGGCCAGGAGCAGAAGTTGCTTGTTTCTGAGTTTGGAGACGACTACGACTCAATTCCTGCCTATGAGCAGATCTACGCCTTGGCAGGACCCATTCAGACCTATCGCCTCAGTGGTGATCCCCGCATCCTTGACGACGCCGAAAAAACCATAGATCTGTTTGATCAATATTTCCGTGACGATGAGAAGGGCGGCTACTACTCCCATATCCATGCGGTAACCCTTAGCGCCCATGAGGAATCCCTTGGCCGCAATAGGGCTAAGAAAAACTGGAACTCCGTGGGTGATCATGCTCCCGCCTACCTAATTAACCTTTGGCTGGCCACCGAACAGGATCGCTACAAGGTGATGCTTGAAGACACCTTCGACACCATCTGTGCCCACTTCCCCGACTACGATGAAAGCCCCTTTGTGCAGGAGAAGTTCTTCGATGATTGGTCGAAGGATCAGACCTGGGGTTGGCAGCAGAACCGTGCCGTGGTGGGCCATAACCTCAAGATTGCTTGGAACCTCATGCGTTTCCAGGCAGTGCAACCCAAGGACTCCTATGTGGCCTTGGCTGAAAAGATTGCCCAATTAATGCCCGATGTGGGTTACGACAAGCAGCGTTTCGGTTGGTACGACGTGGTGGATCGGGTGCTACAACCTGGCCAGCGTTTTCATCGCTATGCCTGGCACGATCGCAAGGCCTGGTGGCAACAGGAGCAGGGCATCCTTGCCTACCTAATCTTGCAGGGGCACCTACCTGAAACCAGCAGCTACAAGAAGTATGCCGACGAGTCGGCAGCCTTCTACAATGCTTTTTTCCTCGATAATAACGACGGCGGCGTTTACTTCAACGTGCTGGCCAGTGGTATTCCCTATTTGATGGGTACGGAGCGCTTCAAAGGCAGCCATTCGATGAGTGCTTATCACTCCACCGAACTTTGCTTCCTTTCTACGGTGTATCTAGATCTGATGATTGAGAAGAGGCCCTTGGACCTTTTCTTCAAGCCCCTGCCCAATGGTTTCGCTGACAGGATCTTGCGCGTTTCTCCCGACATGCTGCCCGCAGGTAGTGTAAGGATTACTTCCTGTCTGATTGATGGTCAGTCCTACTCCAACTTTGATGCTGAACGGCTCACCGTTCAGCTACCCGATTCAGAGACCCGTCTTCAGGTGAAGGTCACCCTTACCCCTAATTGAGCACCATGAATCTCACTTCTAGTACGGTGAATGGTTGGTTTGCCATCCATGTTGATGGGCAGGTGGATTCCAAAACCGTAACAAGCCTGCGTGACTTCATTGATGAGCAGATCACCGAACAACAGCCCGTTGTCTTAGACCTAACCAAGGTGCCTTTCATGTCGAGTGCTGGCTTGCGTACCCTCCTGACCCTGCATCGCCGCACCCAACAACTCTCCACCGATCTTGCCCTAGTGGGTTTGGTTGAGGGCATTGCCGAAACCATGCGTGTCACTGGTTTCTACGACTATTTTGTGATCTACCCAGATCTTGCCGCACTTCCCGGGCGCTCCTGACATGCAGCTTGAAAGGATCGACAGTTTGCCCACCGATGAGATCTCTGGTCTCAGAGTGCGCCCTGGTAAGCCCCTGCCGTTCGGTGTTTCCCATGCACCCAATGGTCTTAATTTCTCGATTTACACCTCAGCTGGCACCGCCTGCACCCTGGTGCTGTTTCGTCGCGGAGAGGAACAACCCTTTGCCGAACTTCCTTTCCCTGCCTATTACCGGATTGGTGATGTGTTTTGCATGGTGGTGTTCGACCTCGATTACGAAGGAATCGAATACGGTTTTCGTATCGATGGTCCCCAGGATCCAGTAGCTGGCCATCGCTTTGATGCCAGTAAGGTGTTGATGGATCCCTATGCCCGATCCATTTCTGGCCGGGATCAGTGGGGAGAGGCACCAAATTGGCAGGCCCTTTATCCCTATCGAGCTTGCGTAAGTCTGGATGATTTTGATTGGGAGGCAGAGCGGCCCCTGGAAATCCCCAGCCAGGATCTGGTTGTCTATGAGGCCCATGTGCGCGCCTATACCCAATCCGTCAGTTCTGGAGTTAAGCATCCCGGCACCTATGCCGGCCTTGTAGAGAAGATTCCCTACCTCAAGGATCTTGGTGTCAACGCGATCGAGCTGATGCCGATCTATGAGTTTGATGAATTTGAAAATTCTCGGCTCCATCCCGATACCGGGGAGCGGCTCTATAACTTCTGGGGCTATAGCACCGTTGGTTTCTTTGCCCCTAAGGCCAATTTTGCCGCCACTGGCCGCTTTGGCATGCAGGTAGATGAATTTAAGCAGCTTGTCAAGAGTTTTCACCGTGCTGGAATTGAGGTAATTCTTGATGTGGTTTTCAACCACACCGCGGAAGGTAATGAGCATGGTCCTACCCTTTCCTTCAAGGGGCTAGATAACAAGACCTATTACATGCTCACCCCTGAGGGCTATTACTTCAACTTCAGCGGAACCGGCAACACCCTGAACTGCAACAATCCGATTGTTCGCAACCTGGTGCTTGATTGTCTGCGTTATTGGGCTGCCGAGTATCACATCGATGGCTTCCGTTTTGATCTTGCCACGATTCTTGGCCGTGATCCCTGGGGAGCTCCCCTGGCCAATCCACCGTTGCTGGAATCCCTGGCCTTTGATCCAATCCTTTCTTCTTGCAAATTGATTGCTGAGGCCTGGGATGCAGGTGGTCTTTATCAGGTGGGTACCTTTCCTGCCTTCGGCCGTTGGGGAGAGTGGAACGGCAAGTACCGAGACTGCCTAAGGCGTTATCTCAAGGGCGATGGGGCTCAAGTTGGCCAGCTGGCCCAACGGGTGCAGGGATCTCCCGATCTTTATCAACCAAGCGGTCGTTCGCCGGCTACGTCAGTCAATTTCATCACCTGTCATGACGGTTTCACCCTTGCCGATCTTGTCTCTTACAACGACAAGCACAACGAGGCCAACGGTGAGGGAAACCGCGATGGCGGTGATGACAACTACAGCTGGAATTGTGGTGCAGAGGGTTGGACTGATAACCCCGGCATCCAGGCCCTAAGGCTGCGGCAATCGATGAATGCGATGGTGATGCTGCTCACCAGTCGTGGAACGCCGATGTTGTTGATGGGTGACGAATTTGGCCGCTCCCAGCATGGCAATAACAATGCCTATTGCCTCGATTCGGCTATATCCTGGGTTGATTGGACGCTATTGCAGGAAAATGCACAACTGCATGACTTTGTGCGGGGCCTAATCCACTTCCGCCATGCCCATCAGGCCCTGCGTGTTAATCGGTTCGATGCACCCCCATCTAATCTTTTCCCCGATTGCAGCTTCCACGGCGTCAATGCTTGGCAGCCAGATTGGTCTGCTGATTCACGCCAACTGGCTTGGATGTTTTCCACCAACAGCGATTCCCAGCCAGCTAGCGGGGACACTGTCGATGTGGACACTGATGATGTGGATACGGTCTATGTGGCCAGTAATATGGCCCATTACGCCAGTTGGTTTAGCTTCCCAGATTTGCCGGCTGGTTTGCGTTGGCACCTCTGCTTCAACACCGGTAACGGAGACCAACCCTTTGATCTCTCCCAGCCAGCCCAGGGAGATGGGGGCATCCTCGTGGGGGACCGCTCCGTTTTGGTGTTGACGGCCAAGCCCGTCTGATCCGATCAAGCCATTCCTATCCTTATTAAAATTTTCAGCCATGCAGTTAACCATTGAATCGATCAGCAAGGACGACTATCACCTGATCAGCCTGACTGGTGATGTCGACACCAAAACAGCCCCTTCCTTAATGGAGGCCCTCACTGGTCTTGAGTTGGCAGGTCTCTCAGAATTGCGTATCGAGATGGCCTCTGTTGGTTTCCTGAGTAGTGCTGGCCTGAGGGCCCTGCTCTTCGCCAAACAGAAAATGCCCCATGCATCCCGTTTGATCCTGGTGGGCACAAGCGACGAAATTGCCGATGTGATTAATAAAACTGGGCTTTCCCAGGCCATGAGCTTGGTGGCCAGCCACGATGAGGTCTAGGCCTAACTAGCAGCCCCAGCCATGGCCCCCGAGCTCCCCCTAGAACCCATCGCCAGTTGTGATGGTCCCGCCTCAATGGAGAGCTGGGATCAGTTCATCTCGTTCGTAGAGACCCAGGCGGCTCTCCTGTTGGGGGAGGGCTCCGCCAATTATCGGCTCAGACTTGCCTTTGAGGAGCTGCTGTCAAACATTATTCGCTATTCCGGCGAGCTTGATGCTGGGCCTTCTGCTGATTCAGCAGCAGATCAGGCTCATGTTTGGATTCGGTCCTTCCGTTCCCCTGGTTCCCAGCCTCAGTTTGTCCTCGAGATTGAGGATAACGGTCCCTATTTCGATCCAGGTATCGACCAACCCCGCCAGATCGAAAGCCATCTCCCCATAGATGAACGTCAGATTGGTGGACTGGGGTTGTTCCTTGTACAGCAATCTGTAGACCATGTAGATTACGCCTGGATTGCCAATCGCAATCGTTATCACCTTTTTGTGAATCTTCCTACACCATCTGATCCCTAGTTAAATATTTGGTGGCTTGTTCGCAACTATGGTATTTACTATTGAGCCATCCTAGAAGCGAAATTGGGTTTGGATAACACCCCCCCAGTTAGAGCTTTCAGCTGTTTGGGCAGCGTTGGTGCCCATAAAGAGGGCGGCTGTGGTGGAGATGTTGTCGCTGAGGCGTTGGCGGTAGAAGAGTTCAAAGAGCCAGGCTTTTTTGCCTTCACCAGTGGCATTCGGAGGTTGACCAATCCCAAATCCTGCTGCATTGCCTGATGCGAATACGTCATTCCACTGGACGCCAAGTGCCCACGACTGAGAGTCGGGTGGAGAGCCATCATTACTGTCTATTTGTGTGTAGCCGTACCCAAGGCTGATGGAGGGCGTCCAATTCGATTTGAGGGGCTGCCAGTAGCCACTGATGCCGAGGTTGTTGGCATACTCGCCATAGCCCAGGGTAGCTCCGGCTGTACCATTGCCATCGGCTACCCGCGTGCCATCGGTGCCCCTGCGATAGCCCACAGCAAGGCCCCAGTTTTCCGATTGCAACCCAACTTGAAGATTGCCATTGAGGGCACTTTGTTGATTGAACAGGCCGTAGTCAGAGTCGGTGGCGTTATCGCCGGCAATGAAGCTGGCAGATGCTGTCCAATAGGGTCTCCCTTGTGTGACATGCTGCTTCCAGGAGGCAGCAATCCCAGGGCCTATGGTTTTGTTGTATAGACCGGCGGCGCCAGCTAAATTAAATAAATCTAGGATCTGCGAATCATAGACAGTGGGCTTGAAATCGTACGCATCACTGATCTGGATTTTGGCGGCGATGGTGAGCTTCCACTGCTCGCCGAGAGGAAATCTATAATAGATACGATCAGCCCGAAGGCCGGTATCATTGTTGCTTGCCTTCACTAATTTGAAGATGTTGCTGTTGCTAGAGCCGAAGGGAAACTTGTTGAAATTGTCGCTTCTTAGCCTTATCCTCAGAAGGTCCTGGCCTGTGTAGCTGCTGTCGAGGAAAAGGCGAAGGTCGTAATTAAAGGTGGTGGCGTTGTTGGATGTCCCATTGGTTTGGTGGTAGTTAGGGGCACCGCCTATTACCATGTTGGCTTCACCTGTGAGCGTGGTTGATCCGCTAAAGTTTTGGTATTCGAGGCTTAATAGCCTATTGGCAAGCGCCTGGGTTCGCACATCAAATTGCGTGTCTTGAGTGCTCTGCTTAAGGAGATTTTTCTGTGAATTTGCAATAAACAGATGAGTTTTCTTCAGACCGAGATAGGTTACATCGGCTGAGTTCAAGCGGCTGATCCTGGGGCTATTTTGTGGGAGATTCTTGCCGCAGTTGACTGCTGGATGTTCTCCAGTTTGGTCGGAGTTGTCTAGATCAGATGCAAAAGCAATCCCTTTGAGTTGCAAGGCCAGCAAACTGCAGGCGAGAATAGGCAACTGAGGTTTAAGGATTATTGGGATTGAGATCTTCAATCTTGCGCGCAATTCCCCGCTTAGGGTGAGCCTACCGGATAGGGGCGGCGTACGCCATGATGAGTGCAGTTGGGGTGGATGTCGGCTGGGAAACCTCCACTTGAATGGCATCTCAGGGACTGATGAGGTTCATCTTGGCTTTATCCAAAGAGTCCTGTACAGAAGGAGGCAGGCTCGATGAATAGCGATAGAGCGAGGCAACCGCGATGTTAAAGCCGCGCACAGAAGCTTTGAAGCTTTTAGCTGCCGAAAGGAAATTACGAATGGTCTGGTTAAAGGTTGTTGCATTCACTGACGTACCATTGTAATTACGGGACGTGAGAAGCACTGCTTGCTTGGCGGTACGTAATTGTTGAAGTGCCGTGTCAATCACCATGCGAGTTGTGATGAAATTGGCATAGCTGTCCTGCACCTGCTGGGTTACCAGATAGCGGGTATCAGCTGCTTGATAATCAGCAGCCTGGGCGCGCTGGCTTAGGGATGTAGCTTGGGATGCCACAACACCACCATCTACGATTAACCAGTTAAATTTCAGACCCACACTGTTGGAGAACGTCTGGTTGTTGCTACTACCGGAGCTGCTCTCAGAACCACTTGAGGTTTGAGATTGATTGTTGGTGGTGAGTTGGCTCTGACCCATCAATGCCATGGAGGGTAAGTAGCTTTGAGCGAGAGCCTTGGAAGACCATGAAAGGCTGCTGGAATTAGCGAGGTTGTTCTGAATTTCTTCCCTGGTTAGCAATGCGTTACTGATTGTGCTTTGAAGAGAGGGAGTCCATGGGTCAACTGGCTTGAGTGGATCGGATGGGAGGCGCAATTCACCGGGGGCCAGGCTGAGCACCCGCGCCAGAGAATTGGCTGCGATAAGCTCTTGTTGGAAAATCTGGATTACTTCAATGAGCTGCTGCAGTAATTGTGTTTTCAGCTGACTAATCTCCCCTGATGTATCGATAACCTCAGGTCGCATGCGCTCAGCACGTGTTAGTTGATCTTTGGTGAGCTGATAAATTTCACCGTAAAGATTGTGGAGCTCACTTGCCTCTTGCAGTGCATAATATGATTGCTGAATATCAAGGACTAGATTCCGGGTGCTGATGTCAAATAGCAATTGTTTAGAGCGGTATTCTAAGAGTTGTGATTTTAACCGGGGAGTGCGGGTGGGGTCGAGAAAGCTCCACTGCATGGTTAAGCGCGGGCTGGAATATAGCTGCTGCAGTGTTTGATGGGTGGTGGCAGAATTCGACCCAGATTGATTGTTGGTTTGTGTGCCGATTGCTAAATCCCAGGGTGCATTATTCGGCTGTGTAAAAAATAACGATGGATACCACTCGCGCCGAATTGCTGTGGTGCTCGATTGGGAGGCGGCTATCTCGGCGTAGTTCTGGGATAAAATAGGGTTATTTGTTAGGCCAAGGCGAAGGGCTTCCTGCAGCGAAATTTTTTGTTTTCCATCTAGATCGCTGCAAACACTTCGCCAGCGCTTCTCCAATGCTTGGAGCTGATCGCTGATCGGGACCATCGGGATAGAGCGCGATGGCTGCGTAAAACTGCTTTGCCCTTGGGCTGAAAGGGGTGGAATGGCTAGCACTGCAGGCAGCACGAGCAGTCGGAACAGGGCTTTCACGTTGATTGGTTGACTTGGATGGATCACAGCGTTAAGTCATCGCATGCGCCTGCAGCTGCGATGACCTCTAATCAAACGCGCCGCATGACCCACCATGTTTAGGATTCGATAATTACCATAGAGCATTTTATCGGGATTTCCACTGTTCGGTAGTCGATCAGTCAAGGTCAAGCACAAAATCCCGGTTGAGGAAGGAGAATGCCCCTCCCAGAAAATTGGTGGTTTAAGGATAGGTCTGCCCACATCACTGAAAGGCTAACGAATAATTAATCTGGAGTTTCTGAAATTTATTTTAGCCTGAGTTGTCTCTATCAATTAACATCTAAGGCGAGAAATCAATTCTCGCTATGTTAAGTAACTGATGGTTGTGCTGATATCATAGCAAGCTATGCTTTCTGGACCTTGGGTAAAGGGGTGCGAAGCAGTGTTTCTAGCCGTTTGACTTGATCATTTTCATGAAGGAAGTGCGAGTGTGCCGGGGCTGGACCTATGGAAGTAAGGTACTGCATAAAAGATGAGCTTTGGTTGATTCCCCATTTTGGAGCATCCACAACAAAAGCATTTTTCTCCTGATCAGTGGGATGCATGCCTGGGGTAAAGTTTCCCACGCGTCTGCCTACGCTCAGAAAATAGCCGCTGATATCTGCGGCTGGGTTGCGCTGCTCTCCTGGCTTGGCTGCCCAGATAAAGTAAAGCTCAAGATTCTTATTCGTGTTGTTGTAGAAACCATGCAAGTAATAATGGGGGCCATAATAGAGGCTGTTATCCTTGCTGTTTATGGTCTGCGCTTTGGCTCCGGGGAAGGATGAAGAATTGGGGATTTCTTTGATTGTTGAATAAGCCTTGTTGGGATCGCAGAAGATAGTAATTCCGCCTTTAGGAAAATAGAACCATTCATCAGTGAGTGTGTGAATGTGAGGAATGGGGCCCGCTCCAGGTGGGATAATTGCTTTGGAGACGGTAAAGCGCCCGTTAGTATCTTTCCCAGTCCTCAAAAAGGTAAAGTGCTCACCTGCTGGGCCTAATATTTTTGGCGGATCGGAAAGTTGCTGAAACGCTGGAAGTTTGTAATGAAGTGTCTCGGCATGGGCCTCGCTCGGCATCCATGTCAGAGCGGCAACCAAGACGCTAACGCAAACGGCGAAAATCCAATTCATGGTTTAGCAATTGCTAGCATCATTCTCGCACAGCATTTGCGGCATCACGGCCTTTAAAAGCACATTCTTGATCAATATGTCCATCGGGAGCACCGGAAACACCAATACTTCCAATTAAGAGTGTGTTGGCAAAAAGACCGACTCCACCGATGTTGAAAGTGATCCCCTTAATGGGTATTGGCGGAAGTGCCCAGTCTCCAATTCCCTGACGGTGTTGCTTTTCAAAAACCTCAATTATATCGGCTGTCGAATACGTTTTTAAGATGGGACCAAGTGTAATTGTTGTGTAGGCTTTGTTAAAGCTGTGTTCAACTGTGTGCGGTGTTGCACGATCCCCGCGGAGTACGGCGACAATGGAACCCTCTTGATTGACGACTGTGGCGGTAACGCCGTACCCCTTTTGTCTACAGGTTTCGACGGCGACATCCACGGCGCGTAAGGCCGCGCGTGCTGACAGGCTGGCTGGAATGGGCGCCGCTGCCTGGAGAGGGCTCATGCTTAATCCCACAAAGCTGCCCAACCCTAGAAGTATGGCTGCTAAGCTCGATCGGACCATGCCGTGTCTCATGCGGGTTCAAATCTCATGAATTAATTCTCGCCGAAAACAATGGATTTTGCAACTTTTATTCGAAAATGACCCGCAAGGTTTTTATTAGGCAGAAGGTTGTCTGCACTATGGCTTTTTGGTGATGCGTAAGGTGAGAGGCCAGGTGATTGTTTTCTCTTGGCTTGCCTCTCCCCAGGCTGTGTCAAGCTCCTCACGAATACTTTCCAGGGGATCCTGATATTGAGCCTGCTGCAAATAGCCACTGGCCGACCAGCTGCGAAGGTAGCCTTTCAGGTGAGCCAGTGTCCAATTCTCTTGAATGGCGAGAGGTGTTGCTCTCAATTCGGCTAGATTAAGCTCCTTAAATGGTAGCTGTATCGAGCGATAGCAGTCGTCCACAAGGGCCCGTTGTGGTGGCCAGTATGGACCGACGATATTGCGATAATAGTGTTGAATTATTTGGTTGATGGAGTTTTTTTGGCTCATTAGCAGGCTGTATGTCCATATTGCCAGGATGCCACCAGGCTTTAAAACCCGTTCACATTCCTGAAAAAAAGCATCTAACGGAAACCAGTGAAGGGCTTGGGCCACTGTGATAGCATCCACGCTACGACTGGCTAGACCACTGGCTTCTGCAGGAGCCACACGATAGGCAACCTTCCAATGTGGTTCACTCTGTTCGAGTTGGGCGGCACTGGCATCAGTTGCGGTCACCCTTTCAAAGAACCCAGCGAGTGCAACGGCCGCCTGACCACTCCCGGTCGCGCAATCCCAAGCATGCTGGTGTTCCGAGGTTGCCTCGGTGATCAGTTCAAAAAGTCGCTGAGGGTATTTGGGGCGAAATTCGCCATAGTATTGAGCTACATTTTTGAAGTGATCTGTCACTATCTCATTAGCAATCAATCTCTTAAGACTAGCCTGCCATCAGCTTTCTGCCGATCTGCCCGATTGCCTGATTATTGGGGCATTGATGGACCTCCCCTTGCGCACTTGTCGAGTGTGATTTCTGCGACGTTCCATTTTCATGGCGGTGACCATGTTTGATCTTTGCAAGGTGGGAAGACCTTTGGCTATGAAATCCCTTTGGTGCTGGGTTCTGCTCGCCGCCGAGATGCAAATGTCATCAGGCCCTGACCAATCTGGTGTCAATGTGTGAAGCGTGTGTGCCAGAGATTTTTTTTCGTTAAATTTTAACTGAGTCAGTTTTTTTGTAGAATCATGAGCCGCTTTCCTTTAGCTTTTCATCGCATTGCGATGGGTGGAGTTTTTGGAGTCTTGATGGCTTCAGCAGCATCTGTATCCCCTGCTCCTGCGGCTGACCTTCCGGCTCAGAAATACATTCCATCGGCTATTGCGGTTAAATTTGCTGAGGCGGCTATTCAGGCATGCCGAGCTGAAGGCTACGGTGTCACTGCCGTTGTGGTGAATACCGAAGGTAATGTGATCGTTCAAATTCGGGGCGATGGAGCGCGCGTTCAGACTGTGGAGACTGCTCGCAATAAAGCTTACTCAGCCGTGACATTAGCTGCTAATCATAACCTTGATCTCACATCAGGTATTCTTGCATCGATGCAGGCCAAGGGCGCTGTTGGTGTTGGGGCTTGGCCCATGCCACCCGCTCCAAGTACCAATATTACCCTTTTTGCTGGTGGCGTAAATCTGAGATCCAATGGCGAAATTGTCGGTGCTCTTGGTGTTTCAGGCACTCCCAATGGAAAGCTTGATGAAGGTTGCGCATTGAAGGCTCGTGATGCCATGAGCGGCCAACTTTAGGCTCTTTGTTGGTTCTTAGATTTTAACAACCAGGTTTCTTGCCCTTTTAAATTGTTGATTTGATTGGGCTCTACCTTTTTTTAATCACTCCTCACCATTCTTTCAAAATGCAACGTCGCGATTTGCTGAGAGCTGGTTTGGCAGCTGGTTTAGCTGTTGGTGTCACTGGACAACAGGCCAACGCGCAAGCACCAGTTTCTCAGAAGGCCAAGCCGTCCTTCATCGGTGGTAAGGGTTCTTTTTGGCCAGATGGCATACGTATGCCTGTATCCTTATCAGTGATGTTTGAATCTGGCAGCCAGCCGCGTTTCAATCCTCCAACACCCTTTAATAATTTTGTTCCTCCAGAGGGTATTTATGATATGCCCACAATTTCTTGGTATCGCTATGGCGTAACGGAAGGAATTCCTAGAGCTCTTGACATGTTTGATCGTCTTGGTCTCAAGATGACCTCACACATGTCTGGTTTATCCGTTGAGCTGTATCCAGCTACTGCAAAGGAGATCGTCCAGAGAGGCCATGAAGCCGCTGCCCATGGCTGGGATTGGTCAACTGAATCAACAATGAATGATGAGCAGGAAAGGGCATTTATTCAGAAGAATGTTGATATCATTCAAAAGGTTACTGGACAAAGGGCTGTTGGTTATAATGCACCTGGGTTAAGAGGCTCTAAGAATATTCTTCAAAACCTTCATTCTTTAGGCTTTAAATACTATATTGATGACGTCAGTCGTGACGAGCCGTTTATTGTTGATATAGACGCTAGGCGAGAGATAGCAGTCGTCCCTTATGCTGTTTATCTTAACGACATCAGAGCTTATGAGGCCCGAAGCTTTGCCGATGCTGATTTTCTCGATGTGATGAAGCGTTCCTTTGATCGTCTTTATAAAGAGTCTTCAGCCCAGCGACGTATGTTAGCGATTACAATGCACGATCGGCTGTTGCGCCCTGAGCATGTAGAGACAATCGAAGAACTCCTTCTCTATACGCTTAAAAAGCCAGGGGTAAGTTACATGAAGAAGGTCGACATTGCTGATTATATTTTTAAAGCGCCAAATGCAATCCGTGAGCCTATAGGTGTTGTATATCCCACGATCCCAGGCCTGTATACTTGATTGCGTGATACTATTTACCCCTTTGGGGTAGAATGTGTTTCTCGGTTCACTCTCTTTGGTGGCTAGCTGCTGCTCTAGTTTTCTTTTTTATGATTGACAAATTCAAGTATGAATTAGCCGCCACAAGCATTTAATCTTCTTTTGCCAGTTCTGTATTAAGCTTCTATCGATATTGACCTAATTTTCTTACCTGCTAAATTTCAAACTCTGTTATCGTACCGTCTTGAATCGCTACAAGTAGCTTCTTGCCGTCTGGGGAGAAGCTGCAACTCAGAATATGTTTCTGTGTAAGTTTTATTTTCGCTAGTTCTTTTCCCTCTAGTGACCATAGGCGAACAGTACCGTCGTCCCCAACTGAAGCAAGAACTCCCGCTTTATTGAGTGCTATTCCATTGATCCAGCCAGTTTGGCTGGCTTTGATTATTGTTTTCAGAATTGGTGCATTGCGTGAATCCTGTAGTTCCCAAACTTTAATTGTTCCGTCGAATCCAGTTGTTATGACAAGCTGCTCATTTGGGCTAAATATGACATCATTTAAGCGACCTTGATTAGTTTCAAATATTTGTAGTACTTCACCTGACGTCGACATGAGAGTGACGGTGCTGATATCTTGCGTTGACGCAACGATTTTTCTACCATTCGCTATCGCAAGGTGACGTGAAACTCCAGGTTGTGCAATGCGCTTTTTGAGTTGGCCTCCATTGCTCCAGAACCGTATCCATCCATCATCCGAGGTTGTGACCAAGCCCTCTCTTTCAGGAAGAAGCTCTACATCGGTCACTCCCGATAAATGCGGTTGATAGATCTTCGGTTCTGCCCCTTTGATTGACCAACGTGTTGCTTGCCCGTTGTAGGCCGCCGTTAGTATGGTGCTTTTATCAGGCTCTAGTCGTCCGTTAAACAGCATTGCTGGAGGATCTTGATTGAATTGTTTAATTTGTAGGCCAGGCTTAGCCCATACTTTGGCAGTGCCATCGGAGGCTGTTGTAATGAATACTTCGCTGGTTGGAGAGTATTGAACTTGAATCAGGGACTCTCCCTTGAGGCTATGGGCTTGAAAACTTTGCCTTTGTGTCAGAGTGGAATTTTGCTGGGCTAGGCAAACATCGCTGCTGGTTGCTATGGATAGGACCAGCAACATAAACCTCTTTGGAAATTTGTTCATTATTTTTTTATGGTGTTTAGGGATTAGGCGTTATTCCTAGTAGCCACAGTTCTCCCTGACTTCCAACAACGGCGGCAAATTTTCCTGATGCTGAGCAGTCAACCTTTGTTAGTCGCGAACTGTCACTGAGTTTCAGTACAGCCAATTCCTTTCCCTTTTCTGACCACTCTTTGATCACGCCATCATCTCCGACGGTAAGCAATGGTCCATTTTTATTTTTGCAAAATATTCCTCCATTAGCCCATCCTTTGCTTGAGGCCTTGACTCGTGACAGCTGACTTCCATCTTTGCTCCATATGGTAACCGTGCCATCAATGCCAGCAGCAGCTATCTTTTCTCCATCACCACTTATTGATAGTTGGTTTATCCGTCCGTGCGGCGTTTGAACGGTCTTGACCATTTTTGGCCTGGCATAGTTTCCTAGCGCTACTAGGTGTAGCGTGCCACTATCAGAGGCTCCTGCAATCAGGTTGTTTTGCCCAGAAACTGCTAGTTGCCGCGCAGTACCTGGGTAAATATCACTCCAGATCGGCGAACCATTTCCATTTCGCATGACAATTTGTCCATCATCAGAGCTGCTTACAAAACTGCCATCGTTCCCAACGAACCTGGCATCTGCAACTGCGGCTTTATGAATGGCTAGTGTTTTCACTAGGATTCCGTATTTGTTCCATATACTTATTGTTCCGTTGTAGCTTGTGGTTATAAACTTGCTCCCTAATTTGTTGAAATGGGCGTTGAACATCGGTGGGCGTTCCCCTTCCATGATTGCTCCTGGTTTCCCCTCTAGTGACCATAGTTGGGCGACGCCACCACCACTTGCTGTGAGAAGTTGTTCGCCATTTGGCGAAAATTCCACATTTTGAAGCAGTACTGGTGCCGCTTTCCATTCCCTGATCAGCGTGATTTTCGCCTGCGCAGCTTTGGGAAGGCCTGCAAGTAGGAAGCAGGAGCCCAACAGGAAGGCGATTTGTTGAGTATCATTTCTCGGTTTCTCTCGCTTGTTTTTGCCGATATTCATCTTTCTCAGTTTGCAATTCTTTCAAACAGTACAACTTGGTCAACTCCCTGTTGGCCGGCCCAGATTTTATTTTCGATTCCATTCATTTGTAGAGTCTGTATATTTTGTTTGTTGCCAGGAAATATCGTAAATGATTCGGTAATTGGATTAAACTGTAGGATTGAATTTGTTCCAAAATCGGAGCTCCAGACTTTTCCCTTATTGTCCACAAATGTTGAGTAGCCTCTTGGGCCTAGGCCTGGTAGTTTGTAGGTACTCCATTTGTTTGTACCCGGTGAATACTTCCTCAGTACACCATCCCCCCAGGTCGTTACCCACAAATTTCCATGGCTATCTGACCAAATTCGACGCGAACCATTAGCTTTCGAGTCAGGGATTGGAACCACTTTGGCTATCCCGCTTTGTAGATCAATCTTTGCAATGTGGTTGCCAGCTAAATTAGTATACCAGACCTCTCCGTTGGGTGTAGTCGTAATACCGTAGGGGCCAAATCCTCCTGGTGATTTATATATTTTAATTTGACCTGTTTTGGGGTCGAGCCTTCCATGATACCCGTTTTGGGCCGTGAACCATAGGATTCCATCCTTGTCAAAAGTTGGTGTGTTTAGATTCCCATAGCCCATTGATTCAGGGAATTTTGGTAGCTTGTATGTCTTGATTTCATGAGTATTTCTATCAAATCTACGAATTGCATTTGACTCGTCACAAATCCAAAGCCCTCCATCCGGTCCAAGAACAATACCGTGAGGATGGGACCCCTCGCCTAGAGGATAGAGGGTTACGGTTTTGCTTACTGGATTTAGATGGCCAACAGTTCCTGACCACTGCCCGTTGAACCATACAGAACCATCTGGATCAGGTGCTACATCTCGTGTTCCGATTCCTGCGGGAGTCGTAAATATGCTGACTTTGTAATTATCAGCATCGTTACCAATAGCTGCTGATGAATTAAGTTGGATGCTTGGGTATGTCTTCCCCTGAACAGGTGTTGCCCAAGCCTGTCCCGCATTTCCAAGGCATGTGAGGGCTCCAACGCCAATAGAGATCATGTATTTTTTCCAGGTGAATTTTTTGCCTCCTTTCAAACCTCCTTCACTTTTTATTTGTGCGTTTGCTTTCTTGTCCATTTTGTATTTGAGGTTTGTTTTGTTTCGATTGATTGTGTTGGCGTTAGTTGCACCCAATTGCGCTTAACCTGTACGAAAATCCCTTGGATTTTGGATAGAGATGAAAGTTTTCTAGAATTTTTACGTTAAAGGCGACCAGTGTTTTTCCGTCGTTGTTCACCTTAAGCGGGCCCCAGGTAATTGGCCTCGTTGTATCTGGCGTAAAGATTGGCGCTCCACTTTCATAGATTGAATCGTCGTTATAGCGAGAGACGAGCTGCGTTGGATAGCTTGCGCTATCAGTTGTCAGTGGTGTTAGCGTTATTGTGATTGACTTTATTGGGCTTCCTACAAGGAAAAATGTATTTCCATGGGATTTCTCTCCTAGTGTTGGCGCTATGGTTTCTTGAATTTTGTAGCCAGTTCCTTGGGAGACCTGAGGTTTTAAGGGTGAGCAGTTGGCTGCGGCCATGCTAGGTGCCACCACTCCGATCAGCGTTGTGGCTAAAATATTGCTTATGCCTTGATTTGTAACTTTCCATTTTAAGTTGATTCCCATAAATCTGTATCTATGTTACGTATTATTCTACGCCTCGATCTTTTGCTCTGCACTATGTGTTACTTTTCTTATTGTTTGCCAGGCGTTTGCTGCTGTCTGCTGTCCTATTCTAATCGCTTTCCCCTGCGAACCTTTTAATAGTTCTATGGTTTCGCCATTTTGCTGAACCCTTATTGTTTTCCATTGTTTATGCATTAAGTCATCTTTTTTCCTCGGCTGGGGCAAAGACTCTTTCAACCACCAATACTCATTGATGCCGTGCTCTTGGGCCAGGGTGCAGAGGACCACATTTGCTACGTTATCGAGCAGTATTGGGCACTGATTGGTACTTGTATCGAGTTGTTATTGGTGAAGACGGATCACCCCTCTCAACCGATGGGGGCACCCGAATTGGTGATCCCGCCATGCTCCAGGCTCCCTTTACTCAGAGACTGGGGTCAGCACGAGTTTGATCTGTTACTGCTAACGGCTTGGCTTTTACAAACTTACATGTCCTGGCACTTTGGTGCCCAGGCCATGGTAATCTCCGATAGCCCCAGAATCTGATCACTGCAATATTCATAATCAGTGACGCCTGTTCGCTTCAGATGTGAACTGTGTTAGCTTAATCTATGTCCCTTAATTTAGTCCTCGCCATGTCGCTTCCCCTACCACCGGCTATTGAACATCCTGCTCTCAAGCATCCGGCTGGATCAGACTCGTTGGTGTTCACTTCTCCATTTCCCGCTTCCTGCCAATCCCTCATCACAATAACAGCAGGACCTATAGCGAAACGTCAACTGGCTCCAACAGGAAAACTGCGGGTAGTGATCAATTCTGGAAATTATGTTTTAACAAATAAATCCAAGGGCAAGATTTCAGGAATTTCACTCCAAATCACCAACCTGCTTGCCAAGCAACTTGGAGCATCCATTCAAAGCTACCTTGTTCCGTCTGCAGGTCTTGCCTACCAGATCGTCGCCAGCGGAAGGGCCGATATTGGTTTCTTCGGCATTGCCCCACAAAGAGCAGACGGTTCAAAACAAGCGGGCGCCGAGGATGGCGTTAGCTTTAGTAACCCATATATTTCAATTCTGGGATCGTATGTGGTTAAGAAGAACTCTCCCATTACCAAAAATTCACAGGTAGATCAGCCAGGGAATGTGATCGTTGTGGGCAAAAATAGCGTTTACAATCTCTGGCTTGATCGGCATATCCGATACGCCTCGATCGTTCAGGCTCCCACCTCCCCGCTGGTGTCGCCCTACCTTCTCAGGCACGAATATATGATTGGGGCAGGCATCCGAAACCAATTGGAGAGTGATGCTTCAAAATACAAAAATTTACGCGTTTTGGATGGGCACTTCATGATAATTAAGCAAGCCATTGCTACCCCTAATAAGCATAGACAGTCAATCCCCTATCTCAATCAATTCATTTCTGATCTTCATCGTAGTGGCTGCTTGTCTGGACTGGCAAAAAGCAACAATATTACCGGGTATTCCATACCCTATTGAATTAGGGATGCCCTGCGAACCCATTCCTTAGAGTGATTGCATCTAAGCATGCTCTGCGACTGAGCCGATGGATTCTTTGTTAATTTGAGTCTCTACCTGTGCTGCCATTTTGATGGTGGGGTTGACCCGGTTTTGTGAGAGTTCTGTTTGGTGCGCAGTGTGCTCGGGTCCGCTACTGCGATCTATCCAGATTGCTGCCTGGTTAGCCTGAGTTTCTTGATTGTCCTTAGCTTGCTGGCCATCGCCCAATGGCATGGAAGAGAAATCATGCCCTCCTAACCACCCCAGCCCTTCGGTGCAGTTCGGCGGCTTGCTGTTTGGCATCGCAGCACGGGTGAATGTCGGTTGCTTCATCGGACGTGACATGATGCCCCTTACTCCTTAAGGGGCAATGGGAGGGATAGTTTTGCAGCAGCTCCTTGTCCCCGATCTGTCGATTGTTTTAGGAGGCTGATAACGCAGGGAGCTCCTTGCCCGCTCCTCAATCAACCCCTCAATCAACCCGCCCCGCTCTCGAACCGAGCCTCCAACACCTCAAACCCCTGCAGCAACTGCCTGCAAGTGATCTAGATCAAAAAGCCGGCTAACGGATTTGAACCGATGGCCTTCGCTTTACAAAAGCGCTGCTCTACCACTGAGCTAAGCCGGCCTGGACTGATGTCCAGGGCCAATCTTACCTTTCCCCTAGGGCCCACAAAAGCAGTTGGGTGCGGCTGTTGCAGCTGGTTTTGGCCAGCAGTTGGGAGATGTGGCTTTCTACCGTGCGCGGACTCACCACCAGCAGGGCCGCAATCCCCTTATTGCTGTAGCCCCGGCGCAGCTCCGCCAGAACCCTTTCCTCAGCTGGGGTGAATGGGGTATGGACAACAGGCGTAAAGGCCATAAATGGGCTGCATTGGCACCCCCAGGGTTCCCACTCACTAGGGGCTGATCTCAGCCCCACTGATTGGCTGCTCCGCCTCTGGAGCAGTGGCAATCACCTTGGCCCTGCGGATTGGCAGGTTGGCCACCAGGGCCGTCACCCGGTCCTCGGTTTCCAGGGTCACATCGCCCTCCTCTAAGTCGATTTCCACGTAGCGGCTCACCACCTCCAGGATCTCCCGCCGCATCTGTTGCAGCAGCTCCGGGTTTAGGTCGCTGCGGTCGTGGGCTAGCACCAGTTGCAGCCGCTGTTTGGCGGTGTTAGCGCTGGCCGGCTGACGGCCCAGCAGCTTATTGATTGCGTCGCGCAGGGTCATCGGCTCAGAAGATCTTGGTTTGCATCAGGCGGCCGAGCTTTGCCCTCAGGCCCTGGCGCTCCTTACTTGGATCCAGCAGGGGCACTTCCTCGCCCAACAGCCTTCTCGCCACATTGGCGTAGGCCCGGGCGGCGGGGGAATTGCCGTTGTTGAGGGTGAGCGGTTCGCCCCGGTTGGTGCTCACAATCACCTGCTCGTCCTCGAGCACCAATCCCAAAAGGGGTAGGGCCAGGATGTCGGTGACATCGCTCACCGTCAGCATTTCTTGGTTTGCCATCATCTTTGGTCGCACCCGGTTCAGCACCAGCTGAATCGGTTTCACCCCCTCGGTGTTGAGCAGGCCGATCACCCGGTCGGCATCGCGCACCGCCGACACCTCAGGGGTGGTCACGATGATCGCCTCCTTGGCTGCCGCCACGGCGTTCTTGAATCCGTCTTCGATGCCCGCCGGGCAATCAATCAATACGTAATCAAAGTGCTCGCCCAGCAATTTGGCGATCTTTTGCATGTCCTCGGGCTTGAGCCACTCGAGCATCCGCGGGTTGCCCGCCGGCAGCAGGGCCAGGTTTGGCTCCTGTTTGTGCTTCACCAGCGCCTGCTCCAGCCGGCAGCTGCCAGAAAGCACCTCCTGGGCCGTATAGACGATGCGATTTTCTAAGCCAAGCAGCAAATCCAGGTTCCTGAGGCCAAAGTCGGCGTCTAGAACCGCTGTTTTGGCGCCTTGCTTGGCGAGCGCAATGCCCAGGTTGGCGGTCAGCGTGGTTTTGCCCACGCCCCCCTTGCCGGAACAGATCAGAATGAAGCGGGCAGTCGCGGCGGACACGGCACGGGCTGTACTGGGCAAAGATTAAGGCCAAAACCGCTTGGAACAGTGTTCCTGTTGGCATTGCCGCAATTGCCAATGGGGCTAAAAAGGGTGGTTAACCGGGCTCAAGGCCCACCTGGAGCAGGTATGGCTGAACCCCTTTTGAACCAGCATAAGTCTCTTTTGGTGATGCCCGATGACGGCGCCCAATCGGTGGTTGACCTGATCGACCAGGCCCAGCAGGAGTTGCGGCTCAAGCAGTTCAAGCTGCAATCCGAGCAAATTGAGCAGGCCCTGCTGCGGGCCCACCAGCGCGGCGTGACCGTGCGGGTGATGCTCAATCCCCACACCTCCGGCGGCGATCGCTGGAACGACGAGGCCTTTGCCCTGCTGCAGGGCTGGGGCATCCAGGTCAGCTGGACCAGCGAAGCCTTCCCCGTAACCCACGAAAAATCGTTGGTGGTAGACCGCAGCTGTGCCCTGGTGGCCACATTCAACCTCTCCGATAAATATTTCACCCTTACCCGTGATTACGGCGTTGTCTCCCATTCACCAGCCGTGGTGGAGCAGGTGATCGCCGGCTTCGAGGCCGATTGGGATCGCCAGTTTTTCCATCCTGATCTCAACGTGGGTCTGCTGTGGAGCAGCGTCCATAGCCGGGGTCAAATGGCCCGGGTGATTGATATGGCCAACAAAAGCCTATGGATCCAGCATCCCAAATTTGTGGATGCGGTGATTCTGGAGCGCATTATTTCAGCCAGGGAAAGGGGGGTGAAGGTGCGCCTGCTCTGTGGTGGCAAGCACGGCATCTCCGATTGGGATATCTACGACACCTTCTCCGCCTACCGGATAATGGAGCGTTTTGGGGTGAAAATTAAGCGCATGAAGCACCTCAAGCACCATGCCAAATTAATTTTGGTGGATGGTATTTATGCCCAAACAGGTTCGATGAACATTGATCGCAGTGCCTTTGATGTGCGCCGGGAGCTGGGCATTGAATCCGATGCCCCCGAAGTGTTGCAACGGCTGCGGGAAATCTTTGAGGCCGATTGGGATCAGTCCAAGAAATACCAGGCGCCCGATCCCCTGGATCCCACTCTCCATGAGGAGGGCGAGCTGACGCCAGATCCCCATTTTGTGCATGAGTGATGAATTGGTAAAAGCCCCCAGCCTCAGGGAGCTTTTTTGGGGCATGCTGCAGGTGGCACTTTCCGCCTTTGGTGGCGGTCTTTCGGCCTGGAGCCAGCGCATTGTTGTGGAACAAAAGCGTTGGATGAATGATGAACAGTTTTTGGCCGGCCTTACCGTGGCTCGCCTTTTCCCGGGGCCCAACCAGATCAATATGGCCGTCTACATAGGTGCCAGTTTTAGGGGGCTATCGGGCGCGATGGCCGCCCTGGCCGGCATGTTGCTGGTGCCCTTCAGTTTTTTGATGTTGCTGGGTCTGGCCTATTTCTATCTGCATGAGCTGGCCTCTTTTACGGCCGTGCTCGCCGGAGTGGTGGCAGCTGCAGCCGGGATGGCCCTGTCAATGGGTTTCAAAATTGCCGGCCACTATCTGCGCGATAAGGTCGCCATGGTGCTTGCAGTAGGTGTTTTTGTGGCCATGTACTTTTTCCATCTTCGCCTGATTCCAGTGGTGTTAATTTCTGGCACCTTGGCGATGCTCTGGTATTGGCCCAGGGAGCATAAAAGCTGATGCAGATAATGTTTGCTGCGGCAGTTTGCGAGCCCAGGCATCTCACTGATCTCGGCAATTTAGTGTCGGTGATCTGGGATTTTCTCAGCCTTTCCCTGTTTTCCCTGGGAGGTGGCAACACGCTCCTCACCGAATACCACTACCTCAGTGTTGATAAATACTGCTGGATCACTTCCGAGCAGTTTGCCGATATTTATGCCCTCGCTGAAGCTGCCCCCGGTCCGAGTTCGATGATCGTTGGCTTGCTTGGCATGGGCGCAGCCTGGCGGGAGGGCCCCGGCTGGGGACTGCTCAGTGGCGTTGTTGCAGAAATCTCAATCCTGCTGCCATCCACCCTGTTGATGGTTGTGGCATCCCTGGGCTGGGGGCGCTTTAAGGATTCCCCTTGGCGGATCGCCTTTGAACGGGCCATGGGTCCCATAACCCTGGGCATCCTGTTTGCAGTTGGCTTCAAAATCCTCCACATCTCCGACCATTCAGCCCTTGCCTATGGGGTGTCAATCCTGGTCTGCTTTTTGATGGTGCGCACAAAAATTTCCCCCCTCTGGTTCATGGCAATTGCCGGCCTGCTGGGTGGTCTCGGCTGGATTCAGCGCTAGGGCTCTGCTATCGCGCTAGGGCTCTGCCATTTCCAGCGGCCAGCTAGGTGGGGCTGGATCAATGCGGATCACCCCATCGACCAGCCGTGCCTCCTCGGCCAGGCCATCGGGGGGCAGGCCATCCGGGCCCCGGGCCACCGCATCCGCAATTCGCAGCTGCAACGGCCGCAGCTGTAGGGCCACGATCCTTGCCTTTTGGTCGCCCTGGCAGCCCGCATGGGCCACGCCCCGCAGGCGTCCCCACACCCGCACATCGCCGCCGGCACTCACCCGCGCCCCCGGGTTCACATCGCCCAGCAGCAGTAGGGAGCCCCCCACCTGGAGGTGATCCCCCGCCCGCAGGGTGCCCTGGTGCAGGGTCAATTGCTTTTCGGCGCCTTCTACTGGTTCCTGGGTGATGGCGGCGGGCCAGGCGTTAAGGCCCAGGCTGGCTGCAGCCACCAGGGTGAGGGGATTGCTGCTGCTCAGGCCGCTAAGTCGGCGTTGATGGTTGTTGAGGCCATCCACCAGGGCCCGCAGCTCCCGCACGGTTAGGGGCCAATCGCCGGCGTGAATCTCCAGCCCTTGCGCCAAATGGGTTTCCCCTGCCGGGGCCAGCAGGCTGGCTTGGTTTAGGGCCGCTTCCGCCAGCTCCACCACACTTTTTTCAGCCCTCAGCGCCTGCTCCCTTGGCACCGCTGGCAGCAGCAGCTGCTCCGGGCGCCCTGGCCCTGCAGCTGGAATCAGCTTGGCGGCGATGGCCCCTCGATCCATCAATCCCTTAGCAATCGCCGCAACCTAGGTGCCACCTCCGCCGGATGGATCAACCAGGCCATCTGCACGTTTTCAGAGAGGCTTCGCACCAGGGCGGAGCGTTGCTCTAGGGCGGCCAGGTTTTGGCCATCCCAGAGCCTTAGGCCCCCCTTGTAGGGGTGGTAGCCCCGGCTTTCCCGCTGCTGCAGGCCGCAACTGCGCTCGGCTGAAATTCCCGCTTCTTCGGCCAATTGACCCGCCTCCGCCAGCAACTCCAGCCTCCTCTCCTGGCTCTGGTTGCTCACATCGGTGGCCTTAAGTAAGCGCCTCTCCAGCAGGCGGCGGCAGGGCTCCGCCAGTTCCTCCGGACCCTCCTCCATCCAGCGCTGCAGGTGGTAGCCGGTGCGTAGATCGTCGTTGGCAAGGAAGTCTTCTAGGTCGAGCTGCTCGGCCTGCCAGAGCCAGCGGGCCATCACCCCATCAGCCCACACCTGGCCGGGCCCCAGCCGGCGGGCCGTGGCGATCGCCTGGTTGAGCAGCCAGTTACACACCACATTCAGGCGGTGGTTGTAGACGCTGCGATACATCAAATTCCTCACCACCAGGTAGTGCTCGACGGCCATCAAGCCCTTCGGGTGCACGGCCAAGTTGCCGTCTGGGGCCAGGGTGAAGGCCGCCAGGATGCGCTCCAGATCCAGCTGGCCAAAGCTGGTGCCCGTGGTGTAGCTGTCGCGCAGCAGGTAGTCGAGGCGGTCGCAGTCGAGCTGGCTGCTCACCAGGGCCTTGATCGCACTGCAGCCGTAGTTGCCATGCTCCAGCAGGTCTGCCACCGCGTTGGCGGTGCCGCTGCCATAGGCCTCGAGCCGATCGCGCAGTGCTGGATGTTCCCGCACCAGCCTTCCAGACCAGCCCTCATGGCGCATCCCATACATCTCCTCGCCGGAGTGGCTAAGGGGGCCGTGGCCCACATCGTGCAGGAGGGCCGCCGCCAGCAGCACGCCCCGGTGCCCTTCCAATTCCGGATGCAGAGCCACCAGGTTGTTCAGGGCCAGTCGGGCCAGGTGCAGCACTCCAAGGGAATGGGTGAAGCGGCTGGCTTCGGCGCCGTGGAAGGTCAGAAATGCCGTGCCCAGTTGGCGAATGCGCCGCAGCCTTTGGAAGGGCGCCGAGTCGATCAGGTCGATGGCCAGGGCCTCAGCCGGATCACTGCGATCGAGCCGGATCGCCCCGTGCAGGGGATCGTGGTAGGTGCGCTGGCTCATCGCTTTTCTGGCAGCGATGCGATCAGCCATTCGCCGGCCTGCTCCAGCCAGGTGTCGCCTTCGCCGCCGGGGTTGAGGGGCTCTGCCTGGCTGAGCGGTAGGTCGGGCACGATCCCCTGGTTTTGGATGTCGCGGCCGCTGGGGGTCAGGTAGCGGGCCACCGTTACCGCCAGGCCGCTGCGATCTCCCAGGTTGATCAGGGTTTGGATCAGACCCTTACCAAAGGTGCGGCTGCCCATCAGGGCGCTGCGGCCATCGTCTTGGAGGGCGCCGGCCAGGATTTCACTGGCGCTGGCTGTGCCCCCATTCACCAGGGTGACCATCGGCCCTTCGTAGAGCTGACCCGTCTGGGCGACCTGGGTGGCGCTAATCCCTCCCCTGTCCTGGGTTTCCACGATGGCTTGGCCATCGAGGAAGGAATTGGCAATGTCGACCCCCGCACTCACCAGCCCCCCGGAGTTGTTGCGCAGATCAAGGATCAGCCCCTCGATGCCCTGGCCCTTCAAGCTTTCAAGGGCCTCGGCGGTCTGGCTGGGCACCAGCTCGGCGAATTGCGTGATGCGTAGGTAGCCCAGGCTGTGGCCATCTCGCTTAAGAACCCTGCTGCGCACCGGCTGGAGGTTCACCTCTTTTCTTGTGAGCTCCACTTCCCTTTCCTTCCCCTGGGGCGAGCGCAGCACCAGCAGCACCGAGCTGCCGGCGGGTCCGCGCAGGGCCCCGGCCGTTTTCTCCAGCCCCAGCTCCTCCACAACCTCCCCGTTTACCCGCAGCACTTCACTGCCGCTTTGGATCTCGGCGGCCGCAGCCGGTGAGCCATCGAGGGGGGCGATCACCACGATCTGTTGGTCGCCGGGCCGCAGCCCCAGTTGCAGGCCCACGCCACTGACCGTTCCCTGGGTGTTAGAGCGCAGGGTGGCGTACTCCCCAGGCCGGAGCAAGCGGGTGTAGGGATCCCCCAGGGGGGCGAGCATCGCTTCAATCGCTTCGTAGGCCTGGTTGGCCGTGGTGATCTGCTTTTCCAGGGCTTTTTGACGCAGCTGCTTCCAATTCACCTGCTCGAAGCGGTCTGGATCCACGTAGCTCTGGTTTACGAGCCGCCAGGCCTCCACCACCAACTGCTGTTCGTCGTTGAGGGCTGTTGCAGGTGAGGCCCAAACCACTAGGGCAAGTACTGCCGCCAGGGCGGGGGCCAGCAGCTGGGCCAGGCCCCGTGTTGCAAACAGTTGAGCGGTTGGCAGACGAAGGCGCACTGCGCTCACGTGGGCTCCTTGATGATTAGTAGACTTTGGCAACCAAACCCCCCCGCTGCATGGCGAATTCCTCACCTGCCGCAAATTCTTCGGCAGGCCAGTCGTCTCCTGTTTACGACTGGTTCAATGAACGTCTGGAGATCGGCGCGATCGCAGACGATATTTCCGCCAAATACGTGCCCCCGCACGTCAACATCTTCTATTGCCTTGGTGGCATCACCCTGGTCTGCTTCCTGATCCAGTTCGCCACTGGGTTTGCGATGACCTTCTATTACAAGCCCACCGTGGCTGAGGCCTACACCTCAGTGCAGTACCTCATGACCGACGTCAGCTTTGGCTGGCTGATCCGCTCGGTGCACCGCTGGAGTGCCTCGATGATGGTGCTGATGCTGATCCTGCACGTTTTCCGCGTGTACCTCACCGGTGGCTTCAAGCGCCCCCGGGAGCTCACCTGGATCACCGGCGTGACCATGGCCGTGATCACGGTCTCCTTCGGCGTTACCGGCTACTCCCTCCCCTGGGACCAGGTCGGCTACTGGGCCGTGAAGATCGTCAGCGGCGTGCCCGCAGCTGTGCCCGTAGTGGGCAACTTCATGGTTGAGCTGCTCCGTGGTGGCGAAAGCGTTGGCCAGTCCACCCTGACCCGCTTCTATAGCCTGCATACCTTCGTGATGCCCTGGCTACTGGCGGTGTTCATGCTCATGCACTTCCTGATGATCCGTAAGCAGGGCATTTCCGGTCCCTTGTGATCTCTGGCCTTTCCTGATCAGGATTCGCGCCTACCCTTAGCTACAGACCAGCTCCATCCCTTAAACCCTGAGTTCCCCGCTTTCGGCCTGCTGCCATGCACATCCTTAAAAAGCCCGACCTCACCGACCCCGCCCTGCGCGCCAAACTGGCCAAGGGCATGGGTCACAACTATTACGGTGAGCCCGCCTGGCCCAACGACCTCCTCTACATGTTCCCGGTGGTGATCCTCGGGACCATCGGTTGCCTAGTTGGCTTGGCCGTGCTTGATCCAGCCATGCTTGGTGACAAGGCAGATCCCTTCGCCACCCCCCTGGAGATCCTCCCTGAGTGGTACCTCTACCCGGTGTTCCAGATCCTGCGCGTAGTTCCCAACAAGCTTTTGGGAATTGCCCTGCAGACCATGGTTCCCCTGGGCCTGATGTTGATTCCCTTCATTGAGAGCTTCAACAAGTTCCAAAACCCCTTCCGCCGCCCCGTGGCGATGGCTGCCTTCCTCTTTGGCACCTTCTTCACCATCTACCTCGGCATCGGTGCTGCCATGCCCATCGACAAGTCCCTGACCCTGGGTCTGTTCTGAGTTGGGTCTGTTCTGAGTTGGGGCCTTTTCTGATTCACTGCATCCCCTTACTGACCCCTCAAGCTGGGGTCGGTGAGGGGATTTTTTTATGCAGAGATCTTGTGCCCCTGGGCCCCTGCACCAGCAGGTATGGCACCACAGCCCTGCCTGCTTGCTTAAGGGGAGGTTGTGGTGTTATGATTTTGGACTGGTCGGAAACCGGTAAAACGGATTTTTGGCTGAAGCAGACAGTTGAGGAGGCGCGAGCCGCCGATGCTGTAGGTTTTCTAAGTCGCTGAGAAGCGACGGCCACCGAGAGCTTTCTTGAAAGGGGAAGTGGAGGAGGCTGAACCTGGACAACTAAAAAGTTTAGGAACTGACGCTTTCACTGCGTCAGGTACCTAGGGAGCCTGCGCTTGAACCTTTTTTTAAAGGGTTCTAAAGGTGTTGGAGCTTAGGTGCTTGGCAGATATGCAGTGAGGGTGTGAGGTCCCGTCAAAAAGAAAAAAAGCGGGAACCCTGCATCAGTTGTTGCTTGAAGCCTTTCACGGGGTTTTGGGTAATGGTGTGCTGATGCGAACGGGACCGCGACCGGATCTGAGATTCGGGAAAGTCAAGAGGAAAGAAATTTCTGAATGCACTCTTTGAAACCTTCTGTCAGAGGAAGGGGCTCCAACTACTGTTTATACGCCAGTATAAACAATTTTTGATTATATCAAGATTAAGTGGGTGAGAAGCAAATCAAGCTGAGGTG
>NZ_JAGQBV010000015.1:0-43264 GCF_024345815.1 Cyanobium sp. HWJ4-Hawea
TTCCAGGAGGAGGGCGGCCCCGACCTGGTCGGTATCGACAAGCTCTATTACCAGTTCCCGATCGGCGGCAAGTTCACCGCCACCCTGGGCGGCCGGGTGGGCCAGGAAGACATGCTGGCGCTCTGGCCCAGTGCCTATCCCAGCGACACCATCCTCAACGTTCTCACCCTCAACGGGGCTCCCCTGGCCTACAACAAAAACCTTGGCCCTGGTTTTGGCCTCTGGTGGCAGGACAACGGTTGGAGCGTGAGTGCTAACTACGTAGCTGCCAATGCAGCGAATTCCTCAGAGGGCCTGTTTAACAGTGCTTCTGCGGGCACCAGCACGGTCCAGCTGGGTTATGGCAAGGAAAATTGGGGTATTGCCGCTATCTATTCCTATCTGGATGCCGGCGTGGATGTGCCGGGGGCCACTTCTTTTGTCACCAGCCAAATCGCTCCAGAGGCTGGGGGCGGCTCCACCACCAACGCCTTCGGTCTTAGCGGTTTCTGGCAACCAGCCCAGGCGGGCTGGGTCCCCTCGATTAGTGCCGGCTATGGCATCAACAAAAGCTCCGGCAACGATCTCGGCACCAGCCAGTCCTGGATGGTGGGCCTGCAGTGGTCTGATGTGCTCGCCAAGGGCAATAGCTTTGGCATGGGCTTGGGCCAGCCCGCCTTCGCCAGCTCCACTAGCAATGGCGCCGCCACGGAATCGGGGGTGTGGGCGTGGGAGTGGTGGTATCAGTGGCAGATCACCGATGCAATTTCCCTGACGCCGGCAATTTTCTATCTAAATAACGCCGGCAACCAAGACGCAGCCGGCGGCGGGAGTCAAATCGGCGCCCTAGTTAAAACAACCTTCCGCTTCTAGCCTGGCCTAGGCCAGCCTTGATCCGCGCCCGGCCCCGACAACCCACCATGGTTTCGGTTAAATTTGCTTTGAAGTACCCACCTCTATTAAGGGTTGGCCATTAGGTGGCTAAAAGGTGATTAAGGATGGCTTCAGATAACTATTCCGATGGGCCGGCCCTGAAGATTGGCCAGGTGGCCAAAAATACTGGGCTCTCGGTTAAAACAATCCGTTTTTATTGCGACCAGGGCTTGGTGGTACCGAGTTGCCGCTCGGAAGGGGGCTATCGCCTATTTGATCAGCACGCTGTGGCGGATCTGGTAATCATTCGCGCCCTTCGGTCGATGGATGTGCCGTTGGGGGAGATCCGCAAGATCTTGGATGTGCGCAGGTCTGGTGTCTGCAACTGCGCCACCCTTAAAAATAGTATTCAAGGCCAGTCTGCCTCCATTGAAAGGCGCGTCAGTGAGCTTCTAGTTATGAAGGAAGAACTTGACCGCCTCCTTGCCGGTTGGCAGGATTGCGGAGGGGTCAAGTCCTAGGGGTAAGCGGTTTCTAGCGGACGAAAAGCATCTCCTGGTAGGTGGGCAATGGCCAAAGGTTGTCGTCGACTAGGGCCTCGAGGCCGTCGACCACTTCGCGCAGCTCATCCATCAGGGGCACCAGGGTGCTGGCTGAATAGCGCAGGTGGTCTTCCGTGCCATGGGGCGGTTGGTCGATCGCGCTTTGCAGCTGGCCGCTGATGTCCATCAGCGACTGGCAAAGGGCTGCAACCTGCTTTGTATTTTCCGGAGCCACCTGAATGCCAAGGGTGCTCTGAAGTTGGAGCGATCCCGCCAATTCGCCCAGATAGCGAATTGCCGCTGGATATACCTGGGTGCGGGCGATTTGGACCGCCAGCTTGGCCTCCACATCGATCGCCAGGATGTATTGCTCGGCGTAGACCTCGAAGCGGCTTTCCAGTTCCACCCCGGTGAGCACCCCCGTGCGCTCAAACAATTCGCGGATGGCTGGGCGGGTCAGCACGGGTAGGGCATCGGCGGTGGTGCGCAGGTTTTCCAGGCCCCGCTCCTCCACGGCCATCCGGTGCCACTCATCGGAGTAGCCGTTGCCGCCAAACACCACGGCGCCGTGCTGTTCAACCACGGTCTTGAGCACCGCCAAGGCCCCTTCCTCCAGGCCCATGCCACTGGCCAACTTGCTGGAAAGTTCGGCGGCGATCCAGGCGAGGGAATCGGCCAAGATCGTGTTTAGCGACACCAGCGGACCGGCCACCGATTGGCCAGAGCCCACGGCGCGGAATTCGAAGCGATTGCCGGTGAAGGCGAAGGGGGAGGTGCGGTTGCGATCCCCCGCGTCCTTGTCGAATTCCGGCAGGGTTTCAACCCCGAAATCCATCACGCCACCGATCGATGAACCGGAGAGCCGGCCCTCCCTGATCTGGTTGAAGACGTCCTCCAGCTGGCTGCCGAGGTAGACGGAAATGATTGCCGGCGGGGCCTCGTTGGCACCGAGCCGGTGGTCGTTGCTGGCGGTGGCGATCACGGCCCGCAGCAGGGGGCCATAGAGATGGACCCCGCGAATGACGGCACCACAGAAGAGCAGGAACTGCAGGTTTTTGTGGGGGGTTTGGCCGGGATCCAGCAGGTTCCCCTGGGTGGCATTGCCAATCGACCAATTGACGTGTTTGCCCGAGCCGTTGATGCCGGCGAAGGGTTTCTCATGCAGCAGGCAGGCCAGACCATGCTTCTTCGCAGTGCTGCGAAGGATTGTCATCGTCAGCTGTTGGTGGTCGGTGGCCACGTTGGCCGCCTCGAAGAAGGGGGCAATCTCGAACTGGGATGGGGCCACCTCGTTGTGGCGGGTTTTGGCGGGGATCCCCAGCCGATACATCTGCCGCTCCACCTCCTGCATGAACACCTGCACCCGCTCAGGGATGGCGCCGAAGTAGTGGTCGTCGAATTGCTGGCCCTTGGCGGAGGGCCTGCCAAACAGGGTGCGACCGGCCAGCAGCAGGTCGGGGCGCAGGGGTACATAGGCGCTGTCGATCAGGAAATATTCCTGCTCTGCGCCGCAGCTGGAATTGACCGGGGCAATGTTGGTTTCGCCCAGCAGGCTGAGCAGCTTGTGGGCCTCCTTGTTGACCGCCGCGATGGAACGCAGCAGGGGGGTTTTCTTGTCGAGGGCCTCTCCGGTCCAGGAGACGAACACCGTGGGGATACAGAGGGTGATGCCGTTGGGCGTCTCCATCAGCCAGGCCGGGCTGGTGATGTCCCAGGCGGTGTAGCCGCGGGCCTCGAAGGTGGAGCGGATGCCTCCATTGGGGAAGGAGGAACCGTCGGGTTCACCCTGCACCAACAACTTGCCGGTGAATTCGGTGATCGCGGTGCCATCGCCCTGGGGCGAGATGAAGCCGTCGTGCTTCTCCGCCGTGGAGTTGGTGAGGGGATAAAAGACGTGGGAGTAGTAGAGGGCGCCGCGGGCGGTGGCCCATTCCTTCATCGCCTGGGCCACCACGTTGGCCACCGAAACGTCGAGCTTGCTGCCCTCCTTGATGGTGCGTTGCACCGACTTGAAGATCTCCTTCGGCAGCGCCGCCTTCATCTTGTCGAGGCCGAAGACATCGCTGGCCCACAGCTCATCAAGCTTTTGGGGGCCAGGGGTCAAGGTGGCGGGCCGCTGCTGGATCGTCTGCAGGGCCGCAAGACGTTGGGGGCTGGGCATGGAGACACTGTTGTTGTTTTGATCCAATAGCAACGGCCCTCCCCCCTGGCGACGCTGTTGTTACCAAACTCACAAGCACGGCTCCCCGGGCTAGGGGGCTTTTTTCTTCAAATCAATCGATCCAGCTGGGAGTGGCTTCGTAGTAGGCGGCGTTTTTTTCATTTTCTCGGGCTTCTACCTTCAGGCAGTAGCTGCGGCCACCATCCCGGCTCCTGAGCAGATCGTTGGCCCAGGTCCAGACCAGTTGGGCGCTGGCCTCCATGCCCACGTTTTGCATCACCCGCAAATCGAGGGCGCCCTGCTGGTGCAGGTCTTGCCATTGCTCGAGCAGGGGATCGTCGGCATTGACCAGAAAGGTGTGGTCAAACTGCTCGGCCAGCTGGGCCTCAAGGGCCCCAAGGCTGGAGAAATCCACCACAAAGCCGCATTGATCTAGCTCCCGGGCCCCAAACCAGCAGGTGAAACTGCGGCTGTAGCCATGCACAAAGCGGCAATGGCCAGGATGGCGCCATTGGCGATGGCAGCAGGGAAAGCCGCCGAAGGTCTTCGAACAGGTGAAGGCGGCGGTCATTCCCTGGGAAACATCTAGGGGATTGGATGGTTGTGGGCTTGGCGGCTGTTGCGGGAAGATTGGCCCAAATGGATCGGCTGCCCGTGCAGGCATCATTTCAGGCCCCGGATCCAGATTTGATCCGTGCGCTCCGTTTTAACGAGGCCGGCCTCATCCCCGCCGTGGCCCAGGACTGGCTCGACGGGGCCGTGTTGATGGTGGCCTGGATGAACAGGCAGGCGATCGAGCACACCCTCCAAAGCGGGGAGGTGCACTACTGGAGCCGCTCACGCCAGGAGCTTTGGCACAAGGGCGCCACCAGCGGCCAGATCCAGCGCCTGCGGGGCCTGCGCTACGACTGCGATGCCGACGTGCTGCTGCTGACCATCGAACAGCAGGGGGCCGGGGCGTGCCATACCGGAGCCCGCAGCTGTTTCTACGACGAGGGCCCCTTGCCCAGCGCCGGTGGCCCCCAGGCGGCTCCGCCTCCGGCGGATGTATGCACCGAGTTGATGCGGGTGATCGAGGCTCGCCGTGATTCTCCTGAGCCAGGCAGCTACACCAACAAGCTGCTGGAGGGGGGTGACAACCGGATCCTCAAGAAAATCGGTGAGGAGAGTGCCGAATTTGTGATGGCCTGCAAGGACAACAACGCCGCTGAAATCGCAGCTGAGGCGGCCGATATTGTCTTCCACCTGCAGGTGGCCCTGGCCCACCATGGCGTTAGTTGGCGCCAGGTTCAGGAGGTTTTGGCGACCCGCCGGGGAGCGCCTCGGCGGGAGTGACTGGGGTGGGAGTGACTGGCCCAGCTTCAAGCTTGAGGCCCGGTTGGCCGTAAAGCCAGCGCAGGGTGACGCGATCGCGCTCGCTCAATTGAAGAATCGGTTTGGCCCCGGGGGACACGGCCATGGCATCTGCGGGGTTGTCGCTGTGGCCCCATAGTCCAAAGGCATGGCCCAGTTCGTGGAGGGCGGTGGCCTCGATCGCCTTGGGGCCTTGGCCGGGGCTGATGGCCACACTCACCTTTGGTTCGAGTTGCCAGCCCGTGGCCGTCTGCCGGCGCACCAGCTCCAGCTCTGCGCGGCCGTGGCTGGCCCGCTGGTTGCGGATCGGCGGCCTGCGGCGAAAAATCAGGATTTGGGCCTGGGCTGGATCATCCACCCTCCCAACTGAAAGGACCCCCTGCCAGTGGCCCAGGGCTGCTTCGATGGCGCCCAGCCAGCGCTGGTCCCAAAGGGCGGCGGGGCCAGTGGTGACAGCAGGTTCGACCCATACCCGCCAATGGGGAAGGATTGGCCATCCCCAGGGGGTGCTGCGCAGTTTGTCCCGGTAGTCGCCGGAGATGGGACCAGAGATGGGGCTGGCAGGGGGGCTGGTGGCTGGCTGGTTGGGGATCGCTGGATTGGCCAGGGCCATCCCACCAAGACAGGTCGCCAAAGCCGTGGCCGTCGCCCAAGCCTTCATCAGCTGGGCAAGCCCACACCCCGGGCCATCAGGGTTGCCATCAGGGGAATCAGGGCAAAGCCCACCAGCTCAATATTGAGAATCCAGCCCAGCCGGGTGGCCAGGGCCTCGCTCACCTTCGGCAGCTCCCCTTTGCTCAGGGGCAGGGCCCAGAGGATGTAGGTGATGGTTGGGTAGAGGGAAAGGCCGCCAACGGCCAGGTAGACCCCAACCTTCCACCAAAACAGGGGGTTCTCCGTGTAAAACTCCGCCCCCTGGCCGAAATAGAGCACCCGCAGAATTCCCGAACCCAGCACGGCCAAGGCCGCCAAGCCGTAGACCACATCGGTGATCACCATCAAGGTGGCTTCCTGCTTGCTCGGATCTGCCTTGATTAGGCGGCGCTCAAGGACCAGGGCCCCAAAACAGACCATGAAGCTCACGTAGTGGAGATAGGCCACGCCAGCGCGACTCAGCACTTCTGGGGGGATGGCGGCAAAAAGGGTGTGGGCGACGCCCATGGGGCCTTTTTCAGAGTGGAGCAACCGTAGCGGCTGCCTGTCGACCCCTGTCTGGGGTGAATTGGTTAAATATGAAATCTTCCTGAAATCAGTAGTAAAATTGAAAGTCGGAAGCTTTTCGGCTGCTTTTACTAAGCCCGCTAAATCCCCCTAGATTTCTTTAATAAAGGAGGTGAAACATGGCGAGCTCGTTGAGTGCCTATCTCGGCGAGATCGGTCGCCATTCCCTGTTAAATCCTGAGCAGGAGCTCATCCTGGGCCGCAAGGTGCAGTCGATGGTGGTGTTGCAGCAGCGCTGCATGGAAGCCGGTGGTGCGGGGCCTGCCTGCGAATACAACGACCTTGAGCTACGCACCATGAAGGTGGGCGAGAGGGCAAAAAATCAAATGATTACCGCCAACTTGCGCCTGGTGGTCAACCTGGCCAAGCGCTATCAAAATAAGGGTCTGGATCTGTTGGATCTGATCCAGGAGGGCACCTTGGGCCTGGCCCGTGCCGTGGAGAAATACGACCCCACCAGGGGGCACCGCTTCAGCACCTATGCCTACTGGTGGATTCGCCAGGGTCTTAACCGTGCCCTTTCCACCCAGAGCCGCACCATTCGTATTCCGGTGAACGTGAATGAAAGGCTCACCCGGTTGCGGGCTGCCAAGGCCCGCTATCTGCAGGCCAATGGGGTATTGCCAACCGCTTCCCATTTGGCGGTGATGTTGAAGCTGCCGATCGAGGAGGTAGAGGAGCTGCTGGGTTGCGAGCTGCGCAGTATCACCGTCAGCCTGCAGGGGGTGGTCAAGTCGAAGAATGATCCTTCCGAGTTGGTGGATGTGCTGCCCAGCAGTGAGCTGGCCCCCATGGAAAAGGCCGAATTGGCTGAGCGTTCGGCCTCGGTTTGGACCCTGCTGGATCGCTCCAGCCTGACCCCGAAGGAACGCACCGTGGTGATGCTGCGTTTTGGCCTTGATGGCGGCAACGAGTGGCGCACCCTGGCCGAGGTGTCGAAGTACCTCAACTGCAGTCGCGAGTACTGCCGCCAGATGCTGCAACGGGCCCTGCGCAAGATGCGCCGCACCGGCATTGAGAGCGGCCTGGTGGAGGTGGTCTAGGCGCCTCCGCCCCAGGGGGAGGTGCCTAGGCTTTTTCGATGACGAGCGAAGCCGAATCTGGAGCGGGGCCCTGGGCTGATGCCCCCCTCGAGGCCGAAGTGCTGGAGAGCAAGGTCGTTGATGAAATGCTGATGATCCGGGTGCTGCGGCGGGCCGGGCGCCTGGTGGCTCGGCCAGCTTTGGAGTGCCTGGAGCTGCTGCTCGACCCCCAAACCCCCGCCACTGTTAAGGCGACGGTGCTTGCGGCCCTCACCTACTTACTGATGCCGATGGACGGGATTCCCGATTTCATCCCAGCTTTGGGTTTCAGCGATGATCTGGTTGCCATGACTGCCCTATTGGGGCTATGTGCCCGTCATTTGACTCCCTCGGCCGCTAAAGCTGATGTCCTCAACAAATTCCCCCAGCCCAAATAGATCCACCCTCACGGCCGAGCAGCTAGAGGATCTGCAGTCGTTTCTCAAGGACTGGCTGCGCCACACGGGCCGGACCCAGGCCGACCTGCGTAGGGCCCTGCGGGCAGCTTCGATTCGCATGCCTGTTTTGTTGGAGGAGCTCAACCGCACCTACAGCCGCTCGGGCCTCGATGGCTTGGTTCAGCAGCTGTGCGGGATCGAAGACCTTTGGTACGGGGAAGACGGCTGGGCCCCATCTGGCGATGCAGCTTCCAGACCAGCCCTTGCTAGCCCAGAAGCTGATCTCGGCACCCCAAGCCTGGAGGCTTCCTTGGGGCAATTGGATCTGCTGCTGCAGGAAATTCGAGAGGATCACAATCCCTAACGCCCCAGCCCAGGCAAAGTGGTGACATCGAGTAACGCGATCCCAGTGATGCCATCCATGCCTGGCCATTCCCAGCCCAACCTCCGCGGCTCCGTTGGCCTACTTCTGGCAATGGGCACAACTGTTTTATCCCTATGGGCGGCATCGGCATTGCTGGCTGCTCCGGCCCAGGCCCAGGCCCAGCGATTCCTTTGGAGCCCTGGGCCCTCGGTGGGCCCTGAGACCAAGGTGGAGCCGTCCAATTGCCTAATGGCCGACGACGGCACCATCACCTGTGACACCCGGCTGGTCAATCCGCCTAGCAACACCCAGGCCAAGCCCCAGTTCAACTATTTCCAAAATTAAGGCTCCCTAATCACTGTGTTCAAGCGCCTTCGTAACCAGTGGGCTGATGCCCGTTTTCTTGAGTTAGCGGACCTGGCGGAGCACCAGCTCGCCAAGGTCCTGAGTGTGGTGCTGTTTGTGGTGATGGTCGCCGGCACCATCCAGCTAATCGGCCAGGTTTTTTGGGCGTTATTGGCACCCTCCACCCCCTGGATGGCCAGCAAGCTCAACCAGGTGCTGGGTGATTTGCTCACCCTGTTGATTGCCATTGAGGTGCTTCAAAACATCACCTCCTATCTGCGCCGCCATGTGGTGCAAATTGAGCTGGTGTTGCTTACGGCGATGACGGCCGTGGCCCGCAAGGTGATTGTTTTGCCGCCTGGGGCAGAAAATAAGCCCGCCCTTTTGGCTGGCTTGGGTTTGGCAGTGTTGGCCCTGGGGGGTGCCTTTTGGTTGGTGCGAACCCTCAACCTGCGCCAACCGCCGGCCAGAACAGGGCCAGCCAAACGCAGCCCGGCGCTGGATCAGTAGCCACGATCCGATGGCGCCGATGGGCCCCAATCAACAGGCTGTCGCCTGGGCCCAGGTGGCGTGATTGGGCTTCATCCTCAAACTGAAGTTCGGCGCATCCCTGCATCAGCAGTACCCATTCCTGCTCCGGTTGGCCGTACCAAAAATCCCTGGGGCTGGCGTAACCGCAGGAGTGGATTCGCTCGATGCGCAGGCCTGGCTGCTCGATTAACAGCTGGTGGCTCTCCTGGCCCGGGGGCGGACATGGGCTCGAAAAGATGTTGCTCTGTTTTGCCGGTTGAGCCGGTTGTGTTGGTTCTTGGAGTTCCCCCCAGCGGCGACCAATCTCAAGGCCATTCTGGCGGGCCAAATTGACCACCTGCTGGTGGTTGCTGCAGTCTTCAAGCTGTTGCCGCAGGGCCGGTTGGGCCTCAGTCAAGGCGACAAATTGATTGAGTTGGCGCACCTTTTCAAGGAACTGCAGCAGTTGCTCTTGGGCCACGGGGCTCGTTTGTAGGTGTTTACAGAAACTTGATCATCCGCCAGCGCACGAAGGCTGTGCCGGCAAACAGCACTTCCTCCTCTTGTTCCACCTGCCAGCCCTGGCGCAATAAAAGGGGCCTGGAGAGTTGGCTGGCCTCAGTTCGCAATTGCCGGCAGCCCCCTTTACGGGCCAGTTGCCCTAGGCCTTCAAGGAGCTGACCGCTTCTGCCCTGGCGGCAGGATCGGCCTCTGCAATAGAGCAGGGAAAGACGATCAATGGGATCCAGTACCCCAAAGGCCTCAATGCTGGCATTGCTAGTTGCACTGGAAAGGCTGGCCAGGCCCTGGCCAGCTAGCAATGCTTGATCAAGACCCTCACCCTGCCAAGCATGGTTGGCCCAAGCTTCAACTTGTTCAGCTGTATAGAGAGCACGGGCTTGGCTTCTTACGGCGTCGGCATACACCGCTGCGATCTCATCACGATCATTGAGGTTGAGTGTCCGCAGGAGATCCATGTAAGAGAGAGTTTTCGGGCTTGAATAATTGTGCTGATGGTGTATGTTCTGTAGGTCTTCTCTGGGTGATCACCCAGGACTGTTCAACATTTCACGTAACGCGATGCTTACTGGATCAGAATTGCTTGCCAAGGTAAAGGAGCTTGGCGACGTCGGCAAATCCGACATTGTTAGGGCCTGTGGTTATGTCTCTGGCAAGAAGGACGGCGGTGATCGCCTGAATTTCACTGCCTTCTATGAGGCCTTGCTTGAAGCTAAGGGAGTTGATCTGGGCGGTTCCAGCAAAATGGGCAAAGGCGGTCGCAAGCTCAGCTATGTGGCCACTGTCCAGGGCAATGGCAACCTGCTGATCGGCAAGGCCTACACGGCTCTGCTGGATCTCAAGCCCGGCGATGATTTCGAAATCAAACTGGGTCGCAAGCAGATCCGCCTAATTCCCGCTGGCGCCACCGACGAAGACGAAGAGTGATTCCTCCAGGCATTTGCCTGAAGTAAGTAAAGCCCTGGCATTGCCAGGGCTTTTTTTGTGGGCATTTTATGGGCTTTTTTAGGGGACCTGGCTTGCCATGATCTGGATCGAGCCCCTGGCCTTAGCCAGGCTGCGGTAATCCTCTGGGTTGCAGGAGAGCAGGATTATTTGGATGCCCGCTGCGATGCCGAGTTCAACCATGCGGCCCAAGCCCAGTAGCCGTTCTGGATCGCTATTGGTGAAGGCGTCGTCAAAAACTAGGGGCAGGCAATTGTCATAGGCGGGCTGGAGCACTTCGGCCATGGCAAGCCTGAGGGCGGCCGCCAGTTGTTCACGCATGCCGCCACTGAGCTGCTCAAAGGCAAAACCTTGCTGACCCTGGCGTAATTGCAATTCGCCAAAACCAGCCTTTGGATCGAAGCCCAGGCTGGTTGCCCGGGGATTGCCACCGAGTTTTTCCAGGTAGCGGTCCATTGCCTGCTTTAGGGGGGCGCTGTATTGCTCGGCAAGGGCACTGCGTTCCTGGTGAAATAGGCCCTGCAGGCGCTGGAGTGCCTTGGTGTGCAGTTGCAGCCGATCCATTTCAGCGTTGGCCCTTTCCAGGCTGGCCTGCCAATACTCAACCTCTGCCGCTGGATCTTTGGCACTGAGGCTCAGGCAGCGTTGTTCCTGCTGGCCCCTGGCGGTGAGCAGGAAATCCTTTTCGGCCTCTAGTTGTTGGCTGCGCTGTTCCAATCCAGCTGTCTGGTTGTTTGCTTGGCCAAGTAGTTGCTGCTCCAGGGAATTCAATTCGGCTTGCTTGGCGCCTAATTCAGCCTGCTGGGCGGCCAATTCGGCCACTTTTTCTTGGCGCCTTTGCTGCAGTTGTTCTCCGGTGCCATGGCTTTGTTGGCCGTGGAGCCGGCGTTGCTGGAGGGTTTCCAAGGAACCCGCCAGCTGCTCGAGGCGGCTTTCCAGTTGACGCTGGCCGTTTAGGCACTCCTCCCACTGCCCCTGGCCCCGCTTCAGTTGGTGCTCCAGTTGGCCCAACTGGTTGGCCAGCAGCCTGGCCCCATCCCGCTGCGCTTCCAGCCAGCTTTGGAGAGCATCGCGGCCGCTGGGCAGGAGGCCCCCAGCCTCCAGCTGCCTGGGCACCTCCCTGTGGAGTTCGAGGGCTGCGAGAAGCCTTTGGCGGCGGGGCTGCAGTTCGGCGAGTTGGGCATCCAGCCGGTTCCAGGGAATGGCACTGGCCGCCAGCCGCAGGCGCTGCAGTTGGGCCGTGAGGTCGTGGCGCTTGAGGGCGAGGGGTTCGGCTGTTTCGCTTCCCGCAACGGCCAGTTGCTGGAGTAATTCCTGCAGTTGACCTTGGCATTTGGCCAATTGCTGTTCGGCCTGGGCCGTGGCTTCCCCTCCCCCGGGGCTGATGCGCAGGCGCACCCCTTCCCCCACCAGCAGCTCCTGGGCGCTGCTGATTTGATAGCTGCTGCCTACGGCCAGGGGCTGGCCTTCTAGCTCCACCGGTAGGTCGGCGGCCAGCAGTTCGATGGCGGTGGCCATGGCTTGGCAGCGGGCCTGGGCCTGGGCCAATTGCTGCTCCTTTTGGCGCAGTTTTTTGACATCGTCGGCATCGATGCTGGGCAGGGTGGTCAATTCCGCCTTCACCGTTTCCGCCTGCTGTTGCAGGAGGCCGAATTGATCCTTGTGCTGTTGCAGTTGCTTGGCCTCCTGCTCCAGTTGCTCGAGATCAAGTTGCTGTTGCCCCCATTCCTGCAGGCCCTGATTGAGCTGTTGTTCGGTTTGCAGGCGTTGTTGTTGTTCCCGTAGGGGGCTGAGTTGGGCTTGCTGGTTTTGCAACTCCAGTTGGCTTTTGGCCAGTTGTTGCTGGAGTTCCAATTGCTGCTTCGCCTGGAGGTTGAGCTGTTGTTCCAAGCCGGCCATCTCCGAGAGGACCTGCTCGATGCTGCGGAGCTCCTGGTGCAGGGGCTCGGTTTTGGCCTTTTGCAGGTTTAGGGCCGCCTCCAGCTTTTGACGGGCCTGCTCCTGTTGGCGTTGGCTTTGGCGCAGCTGCTCCAGGGCCGGCCGCTCCTGGTTGCCAATTTGATCGAGCCGCAGGCCAATCCGGCGCAACTCCTCCATGGCCCCCTCCAGTTGCTCCTGCAGGCCCTGGGCCTGGCTGAATTGGAGCTGGGCACTATTGAGTTGGTCCTGGGCGAGGGCTAGATCGCTGCCTGCTTTGACCTTGCCCGTGGCGGTGAGACGCTGCTCGAGTTGCTGCTGGATGTGGTCGCCCACCCAGCGATCGATCCCTGATTCCAGGGCCTGGGTGCTGCCCTGCTGTTGCAGTTGCTGCACCAGTCGGTCTAGGTCGTAGCCATTGCCTGGCCCGTCGAGCAGGTTTTGGCCCGCTTCCCCCTGGCGCACCCAGAGGTGGGCCCAGCGCTGGGGCAATTGGGCGATCCGGCGCCCCTCGATGGCCCCATCGACCCCCAGCAGGCTGGCCAGCCGTTCCTCGGCGGCGGGGCCACTGAGGGCCACACCCGAGGCCGTGCCCGAGGCTGTGCTCAGTTGGCAGGTGCCGGTTGCCCCGGCAAAGCGTTTGCGCAGTTGCCAGATCTGGCCCTGGGCCTCAAAGCTGATGTCCACCTCCGGCAAGCCGCCGTGGAGCCTGGAGCGCAGCTCCTCCACCCCCCGACCGGTGGCGTTGGCCTTCAGAAATAGGCCCTTATGGAGGGCCTCCACCACCGTGCTTTTGCCCGCCTCATTGGGGCCACCCACCAGGGTGAAGTGGCGATCAAAGCTGAGCTGAAGTTGCTTGTGCTGGCGCACATTGCGCAGGCAGGCTTCGATCAACCTCATGGTGGGTTGCCAGCCAGCTGCTGCTCCGCCAGATGCACGGCCCGGTAGAGCTCGGCCAGGGCCAGGCGGGCTACGGCATCCCCACCATCAGGAGCAGCCTCCTGGGCCGATGCAGAGTTTTTGAGGTTGCTGGCCACCTGGGCCACCAGGGGGTCGCCGGGGCGCTGGGTTAGTTCGGCCAGTTCGGCAGCCCCCGGGGCCACGCTGCAATGGCCCCGCAGCTTCAGCCGCAGCACCTGGGCCTCCACCCGCTCCAGCAGTTGGGAGTAGGCCTGCTGGCCGGCCAGGCTGAGGCTGCCGCTGATTTCAAGCAACAGCAAATCGGCCCCAACCCGTTGGCCCAGCAGTTCATCGAGCTGGGTTTCTAGGCGGGCCAGGTCGCTGTCGTCCTGGCAATGGAAGGGGAGGGGGTGCCAGCCCAGGCAGCCGGTGGCCAGGGGCGTCACCTGGGGCATTTGGCCACGCAACAGATCCACCTGCAGGACATAGCCGGATTGGTAATCAGCGCTGCGGGGGAAGCGATCGGGTTCGGGGGTGCCGCTGTACCAGGCCTTGGCTGAGACCTGCTTCAGGCCATGCCAATCGCCCAGGGCTAGGTAGTCGACCGCATCTAGCCAGGGCCCCTCCAAGCGCAGACGGTTATTGGCGTGGGCATCTAGCTCGCCGGCCCCAAAGCCATGAACCGATCCATGGGCGAGCACCAGCCTGGGTTTATCGGCTGGCAACCCCTGCCAATCGAGGCTGTGCAACCAGCCACAGGGATCGCTGCTGTCGTTGCGCCGCAATAGGGGACAGGGCAAAACCACGGCCCCCGCCACCTCGAAGGGGGAGAGTTCAAGCAGCACCGTCAGGTTTTCGGCGCGGCGCTGCCGTTCGGCTTGAAAGAAGGGCGAGTGCCAGACACTGCCGGGGGCGCCATGGTCGTGGTTCCCCGGGATGGCCAGCACAGGGCAGGCAATTTTGCCGATGGCGGCGCAGACGGCACTGACATCGGCGCTGTTGGGGGTGGGGGAATCGAACAGGTCGCCAGCCACCACCACCAGATCTGCGCCCTGGCTTTGCACCAATTCAGCTAGACGCCCAATGGCGGCGAAACGCACCTGGCGGAGCCGGGCCCTCTTGTCGGGGTCGAGCACCCGGGCATAGGGCTTGCCGATCTGCCAATCGGCGCTGTGCAACATCCGTAGGGGTTGATGGAGTGGTTGGGCTGGTGAGGTTGCGGCCAGGGCTAGTTTCCGCAGCAAGGGCCCATCTTTAGCGCCTGGAATCGCAGACTGGAAGCACTTATCGCCCGCTTCCCCAGGTGCCAACCCAGTTTCGTGATTTTTTCCTGGCCCTAGGGGCGGTGCTGGTTATGGCTGGCCTATTTGCCCCTGGAGCGGCGCTGGCTGATCTGGCCCTGGCTGATCTGGGATTGGCTGATGTCTCCGCTGGGGAGGCCCTGTTCCAAAACCACTGTGTGGGCTGCCATGTCAATGGGGGCAACATCCTTAGGCGCGGCAAGACCCTCAAATTGGCGGCCCTGGAGCGCAATGGCATCACCAGTGCCGATGCCGTGGCCTTGATCGCGGCCAACGGTTTGGGCCAGATGTCGGGCTATGGGGCGGTGCTGGGCGATGGTGGCGCCGAGCAGGTGGCCAGCTATGTGTGGAGCCGGGCCCAGGCTGGCTGGCCCTAAAAAGCCTGAATCCAGGGGTAGATCTCAACGGCGGTCCAAATGCCTTCTCGCCAGTAGATATCCCCCTTGACCAGGGCCTCCACCTCGACCTGGCTGCTGGCTTCGTAGATCCCAAACACGTGGCTGCTGGTCTGGGTGGGGCCAAGGGTCACCAGGGTGCCGGCATCCTTCAGCTGCTGCAGCCCGGCTAGGTGGGCTTCCCTAAAGGGGGTGCGCTTCTCGAGGGCGTTTTCGCAGTAGGTGCCCCAGAGCACGAATTTGGCCATGGTTTTGTCAGGGATTGGTTCTTAGTCAGCGTCGAGGGCGGTGCGCAGTTCGGAGCAGAAGGCGCCGGCCGCGGCCCCCACATTCTCCTGGCGGCCATGGGCTTCAGCCATCACCTTCACCAAAGCGCTACCAACGATGGCGCCATCGGCACCCCAGTCGCGCACTTGACGGGCCTGCTCGACGCCAGAAATGCCAAAGCCCACGGCCACGGGCGTGCTGCCGAGGGCCTTGAGTTGCCCCACCAGACCGCCCACCCGTGATTCGAGGGAGGTGCGGACGCCGGTTACTCCGGTGACACTGACCAGGTAGGTGAAGCCGCGGCTGGCTTGGTGGATCCGGGCCATCCGTTCACTGGGGGTGGTGGGGGCGACCAGCAGCACCAGATCTAGGCCTTGGGCGCTGGCTATGGCGGAGAGTTTTTCGGCCTCCTCGAGGGGGAGATCAGGCACCACCAGGCCGGCGGCACCGGCAGCTGCGGCGGCCCGGCAAAAATCCTCCATGCCCCGGTTGAGCAGGGGGTTTGTGTAGGTGAAGAGCACCACCGGCAGGGTCAGTTCGCCCTTGAGGCCGGCGAGCATCTCGAGCACCTTGGCGGGGGTGGTGGCGGCTGCCAGGGCCCGGCTGGCGGCGGCCTGAATCACGGGACCATCGGCCAGGGGATCGCTATAGGGAATGCCCAGTTCGACCATGTCGGCCCCTGCGGCCTGCAGGGCCAGCAAGGTGGCCTGGGTGGTGGCCAGGTCGGGATCGCCTGCCATCAAAAAGGGCATCAGGGCACAGCGCCGTTGCTGCTTGAGCTCCTGGAAGCGCTGCTGAATCGGGGTGGTTGGGGCAGTCATGGGGGGCTGGGGTCGTCTGCCAACTGGCCGGTTTCGCGCAGTAGTTGTTCCTGCTCCTCGGGGCTGAGGGCATCGAATTTGGCCTGTAATTGCTCGTTGGTCAGGGAGTCGTAGGCCTCTCTGTACTCGCGCCGCTGCTGCATGTAGGTCATCTTGCCGGTGAGCGCCCGCAGCAGATAGCTGCTGGTCCAGCCGAGCACCAGCACCGTGAGCACGGCCGAGGTGGCAATACCGGCACTAAAACCTTCAAGGCCATTGGCCTGAAAAAGGGCGTAGCCGATGCCCCCCAGGGCAAAGATGCCAATGCCCAGCAAGATCGCTTGGCCGCGGTTCACCTAGGCAACCTCGCCTTGGCCGGCCATGCGCAGGTTGATGAAGGGGGCAAACAGGATCAGGCCGGGGAAAAATAGGAACACCAGGCCATAGACCCCCAGGCGCTCGTATTTGCCCATCACGGTCCAGCGTTTGATCATCCAGGCGTAGAGGGCCAGGGGCACGGCCACCAGGTAGGTGCCGCCAATCACCACGTAGGCGGCTATCAGCAGCAGGATCTCCGGGGTGAGCCAGGCGCCAAGGGAGCTGGTGATCGAATTCATAGACCCGAGGAGGGGCACGGCTCAGATGCTGATGGCAATCAATTTAGGATGGTTAGGCCATGGGGGTATGGCGTAATTGGTAGCCGCATCAGACTTAAAATCTGCTGGATTTTATCCGTGGGGGTTCAAGTCCCCCTGCCCCCATAAAGATCCCTAGTCAAATCGGGATCCAGGGGCCGCTGGCGTGTACTATTAAAGAGCTGGCAGAAGCCATCGAGCTATGGCTCGAGCAGGCCGGCAAAAGCACCATCCATTCCCTTGCTTCCTGGGGTTGGTTCCGTGGGTCTGTGTTGACTTTGGCCAGGTTGTTCGTTTGACGAGCCGCCTTCGGTGCGTGATCGATATCCGTTTGAGTTCATTTTTAGTTCACCATGTTTTTTCCCCGTTCGTTTTCCTTCTGGGCTTGGCCCGGATTCAGCTTGGCTTTTGGCCAGGTAGCCCCCACCAGTCCTGGTGCCCCCCGTCCTGGCGGCCAGGGGCCAATTTCCTGGGAGGAGTTGCTGGGGCGCCGCTGAATGATCTGGCTGGTTAGATCCCAAACCAGCGGCTGATCAGAAAAGGAACCACCAGGGTCATAACGAGGGTGAGGGGAAAGCCATAGCGGGCGATATCCAGAAAGCGATAGCGACCTGGGCCGTAGACCATCAGGTTGGTCTGATATCCCACTGGGCTTAAGAAGCTTTGACTGGCCCCAAAGAGCACCGCAAAGATGAAGGCCATTGGTGGTTGACCTAGCCCCAGGGCCAGTTGACCGGCAATCGGTATCAACATCGCAACGGTCGCCGAGTTGCTCATTACTTCGGTCAGCAAAGTGGTGAATAGAAACACCACCACCAGGGCCCAGAAGACAGGCCAGTGCTGCAGCCCGGCGATCAGCCCCTGGGCCAGGGCACGGGCCAGGCCTGTTTTCTCAATGGCCACACTGAAACTGGCCAGGGAGCCCAACAGCAGGATCACATCCAGGCGAATTGCCCGCTGCAATTCTCCAGCCCTAAGGCAGCCCGTGGCCACCATAGCCACCGTGCCTAGCAGGACGGCTCCCACCAGGGGGATCAGCTTTAGGGCCGGCAAAATAACAACCAAGGCCGCAATTGAAATTGCAATCCTCTTCCTGCTGACCGTCGGTAGATCCTTTTCCAGTTGCTCCAATACGACCAAGTCGTTGTTTGCCTGTAGGCCCCTAATGGCGTCCTTTGGCCCCTGTAGGAGCAGCACATCCCCCTCCTTCAAGGCGGCCCGACCGAGCCGTTCCCGCAGCAATTGGTTGCCCCGCCGCAGGGCTAGCACCGTCACGTTGTAGCGCTGACGAAATCGCAAATCCCTAAGGCAATCGCCCGCCAGGGTGGAGCCAGAAGGCAGGAGTACCTCCACCATCCTTTGGTCGTTTTGTTTGTCAGCCGAGGGCCTTTCCGCTGGCGTGGATTCCGGTGTGGGGGCCACCTCAACGGTGTGGTCCTGCTGGAGACGCAGCAGGTCCGCCTTGGTGCAGCGCAGCAGGAGCCGATCTCCCACCACCAGGGTGCGATCCGCCAGGGGCGGCAAAAACCTTTCCGCCCCGCGATGGAGCTCGAGAACGTCGACGTCAAAGCGCCGTTGCAGCCGGCTGGCGTGTAGCGATTGGCCAATTAGCTCCGATCCCGCAGGAATTTTCACCTCTGTGAAATAGCCGTTGTTTGAGAGGTCGGCGACCAGGTCGTCGTCGTTTTGGCCCCGATCGGGCAGCAGGCGATCGGCCAAAAGCACCATCACCAAGCCACCACTCAGCCAAACGCCAATGCCGATGGCACTAAAGCTGAACAGTTGGAAGGCGCCGTAGCCCAGTTTTTCGCTGACATCGCTTGCCAGCAGGTTCACGGAGCTGCCCAGCAGGGTGATCGTGCCCCCCAACACGGTGGCAAAGGAGAGGGGCAACAAAACCTTGGAGGGTGAGATCCGGCGGCGCTTGCACCAGCCTTCAATTACCGGCAGCAGGGTGGCGACGATCGGCGTATTCGGCACAAAGGCCGACACCGGACCCACCAGCCCCACCATCAGGGCGATCATCCGTTTTGGCGAGCGCACGGCATCGGAGCCAATGGCCTCCCGCAGCCGATCCAAGCCCCCGGAGCGAAATAGGCCCGCAGATAGGGCGAATAGCCCCATCAAGGTGACCAGGGCGGTGCTGCCAAATCCCTCGACGGCTTCGCTCGGTTTGAGGACGCCAAAGGCAATCAAAAGGCCGGCGGCGAGAAGGCCCGTCACCTCGGGGGCCAGCCAGCCGGTAATGAACAGAACGACCGCACCCAGCAGGACCGCCAGGGTTATCAGGCTGGGCGGATCCAGAAATACTGAAGGCAAGGCGTCCAGGGCTGAGGAGATCTAGGGGGTGATACTACGGCAACTGCGTCGGAAAACCGGAAAAGGCCTCCTCTCTCTGTCTCGCGTGCTTTAGCTGGCCTTTGCTGCCTTTTGCCAGACTGGATTCAAGCCATTTGCTGCAACCCGACTTGGCGTTTAGTGCCAAAACCAGTTATGGGCTCCTGGCCCTAATGGAATTGGCTAGCCAGGTGGCCAACCAGTCTTTGTTACAGGTTGCCGAAATTGCCTCCAGGCACCAAATCCCGGAGCGCTACCTCGAGCAGGTGATGGCGGCCCTGCGGCGCGGTGGTTTGGTGGGCAGCATCCGGGGGGCCCAGGGGGGCTACAGGCTTTGCCGCGCTCCGGCGGAGATCTCCCTGGCGGCGGTTGTGTTGTTGCTGGAGGGTGATCCCGGGCCCACCACCCTCTCGGCAAAGGCCAGCCCCGAGGCCCAGGTGCTTAGTAGTTGGTCGCTGCAGCTTGACCAGCTGCAGTGGCAGAAATTGGAGGCCACTAGCCTTCAGGATTTACTGGAACTGCGCGACCAGCACCAGCATGGCCAGGCGATGTATTTCATCTGAGGATTCCCTTGGGGGTTCCCAAGGGGGTTCCCTCGGCGTTTCCCTTGCGGCCGCTTCGCTCTTCTGGCTGAAGCTGGGCTGGATCAGCTTTGGCGGTCCAGCTGGCCAGATAGCCCTGTTGCATCGTGAGCTGGTGGAGGAGCGCAAATGGTTGTCGGAGCGCGACTTCCTGCACGCCCTCAACTTCTGCATGGTGTTGCCTGGCCCGGAGGCCACCCAGTTGGCCACCTACCTGGGCTGGCTGATGCATGGGGTGGCGGGGGGCCTGGTCGCCGGACTGATGTTTGTGCTGCCCTCGGTGGTCGTGCTGATCGCCCTATCCACTGTTTATGTGCTGTGGGGCCAGCTGCCGCTGCTGGTGGCAATTTTTTGGGCCCTTAAGCCAGCTGTGCTGGCCCTGGTGATTCAGGCGGCCTGGCGGGTGGGGCGGCGCACCTTGCACACGCCAGTTTTGGGTTTGCTGGCGGTATTCAGCTTTGTGGCCTTCGTTTGGCTGCGCTGGCCCTATCCCCTGGTGGTTGCCATCGCCGCAGCGGTGGGTTGGCTGCTGCCCCCAACAATTCGCCCAAGTACCAGCGCCGCCGAAAACGAGGATCAAGCAGGCAGCGAAGCCCCTGCAAGCAGCAAAGCCGAGCCTTTTCCCCTGCGCCATTTGCCCCCAACTTTGTTGATTTGGGGGCTGGCCACGGCCCTGCCCCTTGGCGCCCTGGGCTGGTGGAACGGCTGGGATGGTCCCCTGGTGACGATGGGTCGGTTTTTTAGCCAGGTGGCCCTGGTCAGTTTTGGTGGGGCCTATGCAGTGTTGCCCTACGTGGCCAAGGCGGCGGTGAGCCAATTCCACTGGCTTTCCGCCAGCCAGATGGTGGATGGCCTGGCCCTGGGGGAAACCACCCCCGGCCCCTTGATCATGGTGCTGGCCTTTGTCGGATTCATGGGCGGCTGGAACGGCGGCGTCTTTGGGGCTCCGGGAATTTGGTGGGATGCGCTGGTGGCCAGCTTGGTGGTGGTTTGGTTCACCTTTTTGCCCAGCTTTGGCTTCATTTTTGTGGGGGCCCCCCTGATGGAAGCCAGCCGGGAAGACTTGCGGCTGCAGGGCCCCCTCAGTGCCATTACGGCGGCGGTGGTTGGGGTGATAGCCAGCCTGGTGCTGTTCTTTTCGGGGCCCGTGCTCTGGCCCACCGGCCGTCCCGACCTGGCCGCCGCCGCCCTGGCTGCTTTGGGCTTGCTGGCCCTAATCCGTTGGCGCTGGAGCGTGCTCCAGCTGATCGGCGCTGCGGCCCTGGTGGGGGTGCTTGCAGAATTGCTGCATTAATTGGGCCTTGCCCCCTTGATTTCCTCCGATTTGATCAGCACGGCCGACCTGCAGGCCCTGCTCCAAACCTGGGGCTATGGGGTGGTGTTTGGGGCCATGTTGCTCGAAAGTGCCGGGGTGCCCCTGCCGGGTGAAACCGTGACCCTGCTCGGTGGTTATGCCGCCGGCAGCGGCCACCTCAATGGGGTGGGGGTGATAGCAGCCGCCAGCAGCGGCGCAATCTTGGGGGATTCGATTGGCTATTGGCTGGGGCGACGGGCCGGTTGGCCCCTGCTCCTGAAGGTGGCTCGCCTGCTGCGTAAATCGCCCGAGCAGATGGAGGTGCTGCGTCAACGCTTCCTGCGCCATGCCGGTAAGTCGGTGTTTTTTGGCCGCTTTGTGGCCCTACTGCGGGTGTTTGCTGGACCCATGGCCGGCGCCGTTGGCATGCCCTATGGGCGCTTTCTGATCTGCAATGTGGCTGGCGGCTTGCTCTGGGCCACCACCATGGTGAGCCTGGCCTGGCTGGGGGGGCGCTGGATCCCCATGCAGAGGATGGTGGAGGGGGTAATGCAATTTGGGCTGGTGGCCATGGCGCTGGTGTTGGTGGTAGTTGTGTTGCCGAAGCTGTTCTCGCGGTGGGCCGCGCGGCCATGAGCCTGCAACTCACCGGCGCCCAGAGGCGTTTCGCCACCCTTTCAGCCCTGCTGGGCAATGCCCTGGAGTGGTTTGATTTCGCCGTCTATGGCTATCTGGCAACGCCCCTGGGCAAGGCCTTCTTCCCCGCCGAAGACGGCGCCATGCAGGCGGTGGCTGCCTTTGGCGTGTTTGCCGTGGGCTACTTGATGCGACCAGTGGGCAGCTTGGTGTTGGGGCCCATTGGCGATCTTTTTGGCCGGCGCGAGATGCTCAGCCTCAGCATCGTTTTGATGGGCGCCTCCAGCCTGGCGATAGCGCTTTTACCCACCCACGCCCAGGTGGGCATGGCGGCCGGGCTGCTGCTGTTGTTGATGCGGATGCTGCAGGGGTTCTCGGTGGGTGGTGAGTTCACCGGTTCGATGACCTACGCCACGGAGGCGGCCCGCCCAGGCCAACAGGGGTTCTTGGCCAGCCTGGCCACGGCCGGTGGTTTGGTTGGTTTCAGCCTGGGCTCCCTCACCGTGGCCCTATTGGCTGGTTTTCTGGGGGATGGCGCCATGGATGCCTGGGGCTGGCGGCTGCCCTTTGGCCTCGGTGCCCTGGTGGCCGTGGTGGGTCTGTGGATGCGGCGGCGCATGCCGGAAACCCTCGAAAAAGAGGCCTCGGATGCGGAAATCAAAACACCTGGCGCCCTTATGGGAGCGATGGCCGGCCGCCTGCAGCAGGTGGCTTCTCAGTGGCGATTGGTGCTGCGTATTGCGGCCTTGGTGTCGTTCGCCAACGTTGTCTTTTATGTGTTGTTTGTCTATTTGGTCGATTACACCGGCCACCAAGGGGGAGCCAACCTGGCCGAAGCCAATGCCATTGCCACCCTGGTGCAAAGCCTGGGTTTGCCCTTTGTGCTGCTGGGTGGGGTGTTGGTGGATCGATATGGCAAACGGCTGATCAATCGCATCGGCAACCTGATGCTCCTAGTTGTTACCCCATTGGTGCTGCCCCTGGTGCAATTGGGCGGCACCCGGGGGCTGCTGCTGGGCCAGGCCATTGGGGTGCTGCCGGTGATGTTGACGATGGGGGCCCAGGGGGTAACGGCGGTGGAAATGGTGCCGGTGCGCCAGCGCTGCGCTGTCTTTTCGATTGCCTACAGCCTGGCGATGGCCCTGTTTGCCGGCACATCCCCCTTGGTGAGTAGCTGGCTGTTGGAACAACAGGGTTGGCAATGGGGGCCGGCGCTCTACTGCAGCCTGTATGCAATCCCAGCCCTGTGGGCCCTGCGTCAGAGGTAGAAGCCGACGGTGGTTACCACCCTGGTGCCCTGGGCCCGCAGGGCACTGCGCAGGGCAATGGTGGATTGGTTGTGCAGGATGTTTTCCCAGCGATGGCGGGTCACAAATACGGGCAACACCACGGTGCAAAAGGTGTCGCGATCTTTTTTGTGCTCCACCTCAAAGCTGCCCACGAAATCCAAGACCGGATCGATTAAGGAGCGGTAGGGCGACTCCAAAATCACCAGCGGAATGCCCGGCAGCTGGCGCCGCCATTGCTCCTGGAAGGCCTCGGCCTTCCCCAGGCCCAGGTCAACGTGCACCGCCACCAGTTCGCGGGCGATGGAGTGGGCGTAACGCACGGCCTCGAAGCTGCCCCGGTGTAGTTGTCCGACCAGCACCACCACCGGCGCCCCGCCATGCTCCGGGGCAGGTGGCAGGCTCAGACGCTTATCGGTGGCCAGGCGCAACCTTTTAGCCACCTGCACGTAGTGGCGCTTGATCGCCAAAAACAGCATCACCAGGATCGGAATGGCTACCACGACCAGCCAGGCCCCATGGGTGAACTTGCTGAACAGCAGCACCCCCGTAACCATCAGTGTCACCAGGCTGCCAAAGGCATTCACCAGGGCCTTGCCGATCCAGCCAGCGGCCCGATCCCTCCACCAATGCACCACCATTCCGGCCTGGGAAAGGGTGAAGCTCAAAAACACCCCCACCGCATATAGGGGGATTAGGCGGGTCACGCTGCCGCCAAAGACAATCAGCAGCAGGCCGGCAAAGCCACTGAGGGCCAGGATTCCGTTGCTGAATACGAGCCGATCGCCCAGGGAGGTGAGCTGGCGGGGCAGATAACCGTCCTGGGCCAGGAAATTTGCCAGGCGCGGAAAATCTGCATAGGCGGTGTTGGCTGCCAAAAGCAGGATCAACAGGGTCGATATCTGCAACACCAACAACAAAAAGCCATTGCCAAGCACCTGTTGACCCAGTTGGTAGAGCAGGGTCGGGCCGTTTTCCACATAGACAGTGCCCAGCTTTTGGGCCAATACGCTCATGCCGCCAAACATCGTGGCGAGCAACACCACCATCACCGTGAGTACCCGGCGGGCGTTTTTCCATTCCGTGGGCTTGAAGGCCATCACCGAATCACTGATGGCTTCAATGCCGGTAAGGGCCGCACAACCCGAACTAAAGGCCCGCATCAGCAGCACGATGCTTACGGCCGAAAGCTCCCGGTGCTCTGCGGCCATGATTAGGTCTTGCTGGGAGGCGGCCATTGGGGCGAGGTCGCCATGGAGCACCTTGGCCAGGCCCATCACCACCACGGTGAGCACCGCCGCCATAAACACATAGGTGGGGGCGCTGAGTAGTTGGGCGCTGGAGCGCACCCCCCGCAGGTTGGCCACCATCAATAGGCCCAGGCCCAGCAGGCAAAGGGGCACTCGAAAGGGTTCAAGGGCGGGAAAGTAGGAGGTGAGGGCTGAGATGCCAGCCGCCGTACTCACCGCCACGGTGAGCATGTAATCGATGGCCAAGGAGGCACCCGCCACCAGCCCGGGCACGTCGCCCAGATTTTCGTGGGACACCCTGTAGGAGCCGCCGCCCTGGGGGTAGGCCTTGATGGTTTGGCGATAGCTGATCGCCACGATCAGCATCAGGGCAATGATCAGGCCCGTGATTGGCAGGGTGAAGCCCAGGCCTGCCGCCCCGGCCATGCCCAGCACCAGCACAATTTCCTGGGTGGCGTAGGCCACCGAAGAAAGGGCATCGGAGCTGAGAACGGCTAGGGCTTCTGCGTTGTTGAGCCTTTCTTCTGCTTGGGCGCTGGTGGGTAGGGGGCTGCCGATCAGGCTGCGCCGCAGCCGACCTAGACCGAAAAAATCGACCCGCGCCATGGCGGAAGCCACAAATAGGGCCAAACCCTAGGTCTCCAGTTGGGCTGCGGCTGCCAAACTGCACCGATTAGTTGAAGGTTCATGCCCCGGTTGCGTCAGCTCACCGCCAAGCTTTCCCTGGGGATTTCGCTTGGCGCCCTGTGTGCCCTGGCCGGTTGCGCCGGCGACGGCGCTGGGATCGAAAGCCAGAAGCTGGCCACGATTAAGGGCCGCGGCACCCTGGTCTGTGGAGTGGATGGCAAGTTGCCCGGCTTCAGTTTTGTGGGGCCGGATGGCAGCTACAGCGGCCTTGATGTGGAGGTGTGTCGGGCCGTGGCCGCGGCGGTGCTGGCCGATCCAAACAAGGTGGAATACCGCGATCTCAACTCCAGTGAGCGGTTTGCGGCCCTCTCGAGCGGAGAGGTAGATCTCCTTTCGCGCAACACCACCCTGACCCTCAGCCGCGATGGTGCAGGCGGCAATGGCCTCAGCTTTGCCCCCACCGTTTTCTATGACGGCCAGGGGGTAATGGTGCCCGTGGCCAGTGGCATCAAGGGCCTCAAGGATCTGGCCGGCAAACCGATCTGCGTGGAGAGCGGCACCACCACCGAGCTCAACCTGGCCGATCGGATGCGGGAGATCAATGCCCCCTACACGCCGCTCAAATTCCAAACCGGCGACCAGACCTACTCCGCCTACCTGCAGGACCGCTGCGTGGCCGTCACCAGCGACCGCTCCCAGCTGGCCGCCAAGCGCACCAGTTTCCCCAACCCCGCTGGCCACACCCTGCTGCCCGAGGTGCTCAGTAAGGAGCCCCTCACCCCTGCCACCGTCAATGGCGATCCGGCCTGGGCCGATGCGGTGCGCTGGACGATCTATGCCCTGATGCAGGCAGAGGAATTGGGGATCACCCAGGCCAATTTGCAGGCCAAGTTGGCCGAGGCCAAGGCCAATCCCAACCTGGCGGACCTGCGCCGTTTCTTGGGTGTGGAGGGGGATTTCGGCAAGCAGCTGGTCCTGCCCGCCGATTTCGTTGTCAAGGTGATTGCCGCCGGCGGAAATTACGGCGAAATTTTTGAGCGAAGCGTGGGGGTGGGCTCCAGGCTCAAGCTGGAGAGGGGCCTTAACCGCCAGTGGAAAGACGGTGGCCTGATCTATTCGCCCCCCTTCCGTTGATGGGCCCAGCCCCGCTGCCGGCCGCGCCCCCCTGGTGGCGTAACCGAAGGCTGTTGCCCTGGCTAATCCAGGCCGGAGTGGGCCTGGTGGTGTTGGTGCTGGTGGCCTTTTTGGTGGGCAACCTGGTGCGCAACCTCACCGCAGCTGGCTTGCTTTTGAGCTGGAGCTGGCTGGATAACCCGGCCGGTTTCGACCTTGCCGAATCCTCCATTCCCTTTTCAGCTAGCCAGCCCTACTGGCTTGGCCTGGTGGCTGGCCTGGTGAACACCCTGAAGGTGGTGCTAGTGGGCCTGGTGGGTGCCACCCTGTTGGGCACCCTTTTGGGGGCAGCGGCCTTCAGCGGCAATGGCCTGCTGCGGCGCCTGGCCCGGATCTATGTGGAGCTGGTGCGCAACATTCCCCTGCTGTTGCAGCTGGTGTTTTGGTATTTCGTGGTCTTTTTGGCCTTGCCCAACGGGCTCCAGGCCTGGCAGTTGCCGGGGCTGGTGCTGGCTAAATCGGGCCTTTATCTGGCCTGGTTTGGCAAGGGTCTGGCCTGGCAAGCACCCCAGCTGGTGGATGGGGTTTGGCAGGCGCCGCTGCGGCTCACGGTGGAATTTGGGGCCCTGCTCACGGGCCTGGTAGTTTACACAGCGGCCTTCATTGCCGAGGTGGTGCGCGGGGGCATTGCTTCGGTGCCCCAAGGCCAGTGGGAGGCGGCGCGGGCCCTGGGCTTTTCACCCCAGCTCACCCTGGGGCGGATTGTGATGCCCCAGGCCCTGCGGGTGATCGTGCCTGGCCTCAATAGCCAATACATCTCCTTGGCCAAAAATTCTTCCCTGGCCGTGGCCGTTGGCTACACCGACCTCTATTCCGTGGCCGAAACCACCCTCAACCAAACCGGCAGGGCGGTGGAGGTGGTGCTGTTGCTACTCGGCTCTTACCTGGTGATTGACCTGCTGATCTCGGCGCTGATGAATGGCCTGAACCGGCTTGTGCAGTTGAGGGAACGCTGATGCAGGCCAGTGCTCCACCGCCGATGTTGAGCCCTGGTCCGTGGCAAAGGCTGCGCCGCGAGCTGTTTGGCAGCAAGCTCGACGGACTGATTTCCTTGGCCCTGTTTGCTGCCCTGCTGGCGGCGGGGGCGGGGCTATTGCGCTGGGCACTCACCCAGGCCCAGTGGGCCGTGATTCAAACCAACAGCACCCTGTTTGCGGTGGGCCGCTACCCGATTGAGCAGCAGTGGCGGCTGTGGCTGCTTACGGGCCTTTTGGCCGCCGCCGCCGGTTTGAGCTGGGGTCTGTTGCGGGGTGGGCCCAGGGCCCAGGCCAACCGCTGGCCGACCAACGACCGCCTGGCAGCAGGGTTTTTGGTTGCCCTGGCGGCCCTGCTGCCCCTGCTGCTGCAGCTCAGCTTGGCGATCCAGGCGCGCTGGTGGGCGATCACGGGCCTGCTGTTGGGGCTGCGCTGGGCCAGCGGCAATTGGGCCAGCGGCAATTGGGCCAGTGGCAAGCGGCCTGGCGAGCGGACCCTGCTGCTGCGCCTGTTCCCCCTGCTGTGGCCCCTGCTCTACCTGCTGGGGATGGTGTTGATCAGTGGCGGCCTGGGCCTGATGCCCGTGGCGCCCTCCAACTGGGGCGGCCTCCTGCTCACCCTGCTCGAAGCCAGCTTTGCCATCCTGATCTGCTTTCCCCTGGGGCTGCTGCTGGCCCTAGGGCGCCGCAGTGAATTGCCCCTGCTGAGCTGGGGCTCGGTGATCTATATCGAATTCATCCGTGGAGCACCCCTGATCACCCTGCTGTTTCTGGGCCAAAACATCCTGGGCTTTTTGCTGCCCGGGGGCCTGGCGCCAGATCGGGTTTGGCGGGCGGCCTGGGTGCTCACTTTCTTTGCGGCGGCCTATGTGGCCGAGGCCCTGCGCTCCGGCTTAAACGCGGTGCCCCGCGGCCAGTTGGAGGCGGCCCAGGCCCTAGGGCTGTCGATGCCCCAGGCCCTGCTGCAGGTGGTGATCCCCCAGGCGGTGCGGGTGGCCCTGCCCTCGGTGGTGGGCCAGTTCATCACCCTCCTCCAAGACACCACCTTGCTCTCCCTGATTGGCCTGCTTGATTTGCTAGGTACGGCTCGCACGGTGATGGCCAACCCGGCCTTCCTTGGCCGCAATGCCGAGGTTTATCTGGTGCTGGCGGTGCTGTTTTGGTGTTGCTGCGCCGCCCTGGGCCTGGGTAGCCGCGCCCTTGAAACCCGCCTTAATCCCAATTCCCCTCTGCGTTCTGCCCCATGAGCACCGATCCGATCGTTGAGGCCAGGGGTGTGCAGAAGTGGTACCCGAATGGCTTCCACGCCCTCAGGGGTGTGGACCTGACGGTCCATCGCGGTGAGGTGGTGGTGATCATGGGGCCCTCGGGTTCTGGCAAGAGCACCTTCCTGCGCACCTTTAATGCCCTTGAAGATTTCCAGCAGGGTTCGATCACGGTCGATGGCATGGCCATCGATGCCGACACCCGCAACATCGAGGCAATCCGCCGCGAGGTGGGGATGGTGTTTCAGCAGTTCAACCTGTTTCCCCACCTCAGCGTGCTGGAAAATCTCACCCTGGCGCCGGTGCTGGTGCGTAAGCGCCCGAAGGCCCAGGTGGAGCGAGAAGCCCTGGAGCTGTTGGAGCGGGTCGGCATTGCCGAGCAGGCCCATAAATTCCCCGGCCAGCTCTCGGGCGGTCAGCAACAGAGGGTGGCGATTGCCCGCTCGCTTTGCATGGAGCCCCGCCTGATGCTCTTTGATGAACCCACCAGTTCCCTCGATCCGGAAATGGTGCAGGAGGTGCTGGAGGTGATGCAGGAGCTGGCGGCGGAGGGGATGACGATGGTGGTCGTCACCCATGAGGTGCGCTTTGCCCGTCAGGTCGCCAGCCGGGTGGTGTTGATGGCGGAGGGAACCGTGGTGGAAATCGCACCGCCTGAGCAGTTCTTCTCCTGCCCATCGCACCCGCGCACCCAGCAATTTCTCCAACAGATCGCCTAACCCCACCTATGAACCGTCGTTTGCTTCGCTATCTCGCCTTCCCCTTGGTCATGTGCGGCTTCGGTCTGGCGGCCATATTGGGATTTCAGGGGTTGGAGGCGGCCTGGCTCACCTTGGTGTTGCTGCTGTTGGAGGTGTCGCTTTCCTTTGACAATGCCGTGGTTAATGCCCGGGTTCTGGACCGGCTAACCCCAGGCCAGCAGAGCTTCTTCCTCACCTGGGGCCTGGTTATTCCCGTCTTTGGCGTGCGCTTTCTGGGCCCATTGCTGATGGTGGCCATCGCCGGCCAGGTGGGTTTGGGTGAGGCCCTGGATGCGGCCCTGCGCCATCCCAACGAATACCGCGAACTGTTGGAAATTGCCGAGCCGCGGATCCTGGCCTTTGGGGGCATGTTTTTGCTGATGGTCTTTTTTCACTACTTTTTCGACGATGCCAAAACCCTCCACTGGTGGCAGGCCCTGGAAAGGCGCCTAAGTGCCGCCGGCCGCATCGAAGCCCTGGAGGTGGCCATCGCCCTGATCATTCTGGTGGCCTTGGTGTTTGTGGCTCCAGTTGGGCTGCGCGGCGATTTGATGGTCAGTGGGGTGTTGGGGGTGGTGCTGCAGCTACTCACCACCTCCCTGGCCGATGGCTTTGACTCGGGGCCCCAGATGGCAGTTCGCAGTGGCATCGCCAGCCTGATCTATCTGGAATTGCTGGATGCTTCCTTCAGCCTCGACGGCACGATCGGCGCCTTTGCGATCACCGACAACATTGGCCTGATCATGGTGGGTCTGGGCCTAGGCGCCCTGTTTATCCGCTCGCTCACCTTGATGCTCAGCCGGGAGCGGGCCCTCGACCACCTGATCTATCTCGAGCATGGAGCCCACTACGCCATTGGCGCCCTGGGCCTGGTGATGTTGGCTGGCATCCCCCTGGCCGCCCACCACATCCATGTGCCCGAGTGGCTTACGGGCTTGATCGGGGTGCTGCTGCTGGCTATTGCCCTTTGGGATTCCCTGCGTCAACGGAGGGCAAGCTCGTAAGGGCCTCCTGGCTGCCCATCACCACCATCAGCTCCCCCGTTTCCATCACGTGGGATGCCGGTGGATTGACGGTCAGGTTGTTGTCGGGGCCTACGGCCAGCACACTGACCCGAAAGTTTTTGCGCAGGTTGAGGTCCCGCAGGCTTTGGCCCACGAATTGCTGGGGCACCCGGATTTCCTCGATGCTGTTGTTGTCATCGAGCCTGAGGCGCTCGAGCAGGTTGGGGCGCACCAGCTCCTGACCAAGCCGTTGACCCTGCATTTGGGAAGGGAAGATCACCCGGTCGGCGCCGACCCGCTGGAGCATCCGCATGTGGATGTCGCTGGTGGCCCGGGCGATTACCTGTTTGACCTGGGAGTCGGCGCTGTCCTTGGCAATCAGGGTGGCGGTAACGCTGGCCTCGATCGGTTCGCTCATCGCCACCACCACAGTGGCCATGTCCAGTACCCCCGCGGCCCGCAGCGCCTCCTCGTCGGTGCAATCCACAACCCTGGCCTCGATTGCCGGCTGCCGCTGCCGCAGCTCATCGATGGCCCGCTGGTTGCTATCGATGGCCAGCACATCCGCTCCGGCCTGGATCAATTCCTGGCAGAGGGCCGAACCGAATCGACCCACGCCGATCACTGCAAATCCACCCCTGTAGGTGGAGTTGGCCGTTTGAAGTGGTTGCCACCAGGTGCCCATGGGTCGTTAGAGGTAGAGGTCTTCGCGGGGGTAGCCCATGCGGGGTTGGGGGCGGCTACCCAGGATGGCCGATAGCAGCAACAGGATCCCCATCCTGCCCACAAACATGCCCACCATCAGCACCAGTTGACCCCAGCGGTTCAGCTGGGCGGTGACCCCCAGGTCGAGGCCCACGGTGCCAAAGGCCGACATGCAGGTAAATAGTTTTTCGAGGAAGGAAAAGGCCTTCACCGAACTTTCACCCCCCGTGGTGGGGCCGAGGCCCAGCAGCAGGGTCATCAGCACCACAAAAACCAGGGAGGCCAGGGTGATGCCTACGGCCTTAAGCAGCAGGCTGTCGTCGAGGCGTCGCTTGCGGATGATCACTTCCTCCTTGCCTTCGAGGGTGGAGCGGGTGGCGCCGATCAAGACCGCCATGGTGGTGGTTTTGATCCCGCCGCCGGTGCCCCCAGGGCTGGCTCCGATGAACATCAGCACGATCATCAGCAGCAGGGCCGCATCCGAGAAGGTTTCGAGGGATAGGGGCACCGTGTTGAAACCAGCGGTGCGGGTGGTGATCGATTGGAACAGGGTGACCTGAAGGGCTGACCAAAAGGGCAGGGTTTGGATCACCCCATCACTGGCGAAGTGCTCGGTTATCAATAGGCCGATCGCACCCAGGCAAATCAGGATCAAGGTGCTGCGCACCACCAGACGGCTGTGCAGGCTGAATCGCTTGAACTGCAGTTTGAGCAGGCTTTTGCGGTTGCTCCAGAGTTCATTGGATACCCGCCAACCCAGGCCTCCCATCACTATCAAAGTGCCGATTACCCCGTTGACCCAGGGGTTGTCGCGGTAGTGCACCAGGTTGTCGCCCCAGAGGCCAAAGCCGGCGTTGTTGTAGGCGCTGATGCAGTGAAACAGCGCCGCCCAGAGCCTCTCGGCCGGATTGCGGATATCACTGAAACCGAAGGCATAGAGCAACACCGTGCCCATGCCCATAAAACAAAAGGCCGTCAGCAGGATGCGGTTAAAGGTGGGGCCGATGCCGCCCACGCCAAATTCATCGAGGGAGCGGCCCTTGTCGAGGCGATGGCGCAGGCCCGATTTGCCCTGCACGAAGCCCTGCAAAAAGGTGGTGATCGCCATCAGGCCCAAGCCCCCCGTGATGATCAATCCCGCCAGGATTCCCTGGCCAAACCAGGTGAGGTCGCGGCTCACATCAATGATTGAGAGGCCGGTCACGGTGATCGCCGAGGTCACGGTGAAGAGGGCTTCCCAGAGGCCCACGTCGTCGGTTGAGCAGGCCGGGCTAGCCAGAAGGATGGTGCCAAAGCCGATCACCAGCACACCGGTTACGGCGGTGAACTGGGGTACCGACAGCCGATGGCGCCATTGGTTTAACCCACCCAACAAGCTCGACATTTAATTCTTCAAATCCCCTTACTTTTCCCGGGCAGAACCCATTATCGCTGAGGGTTCGCTGTTCCCCGAGCCACGCACGACCGTGTAGAAGCCTCCAGCTAGCACCAGGCAAAACATCAGCAGGTAGGCCCAGGCTTTCTGGCGTGCCTGGGGCTGGCTATGAATTTCGTTGCGGGGATGGCCGCAATCTGTGCAGACCAACAGGGTTTGGCTAACCCCCACCTTGGTGACCATGCGACAGCCACATTTGGAACATGACATCGCCATAGGAGCGGATCAGCACCCTTACCCCAAACCTAGAAGCGCAGACGGGCAGCAAATGTTCACTGCAAACCAACTGGGCATCCGCCCAGGGGCTTACGATATTGAAACTCAATCTCAATAAGCCCGCGGCGATGCGAAAGCAGGCTCACCTGGCGGATTTGGCCCCGGGCCATTCCGCCACCATCAATGCCATTGAGGCAACCGCTGGCCTGCGCCACCGCCTCGAGGCCATGGGCCTGAGCCAGGGCAAGCAGGTGCTGATGCTGCGGCGCGGCTGGTGGTCGGGGCCCCTGCATGTGCGGGTCGGCATGACCGAGCTGATGTTGCGCCGCCGGGATGCGGCCTGCGTGGGCCTCGAACCGCAGCCGGCCCTGCCATGACCACGATTGCGGTGTTGGGCATGCCCAACACGGGAAAATCCACCCTCTTCAACCAGCTCACCGGCAGCCACGCCCATATCGGCAATTGGCCTGGGATCACGGTGGATTTAATGCAGGCCAGCCTGGAGCTGCAGGGCCAGAGCGCCCAGCTGGTGGATCTGCCAGGCATCTACGACCTGCGGGGCCATTCGGAAGATGAGGCGGTGGTGCGCCGCTTCCTTGAAGCCACCCCCTTGGACCTGGTGGTGCTGGTGCTCAATGCCAGCCAGCTGGATCGCCAATTGCGCCTGGCGATCCAGGTGCAGCGGCTGGGGCTACCGGCATTGGTGCTGCTGAACATGGCCGATGAGGCCCGTCGCTTTGGGGTCTCGATAGATCTGGGCGCCCTCTCCCGGGAGCTGGAGATGCCGGTGCTGCTGGTCAGCGCCAAACACCGGCGCGGGCTGGGGGAGGCCCGCCACGCCATGGTCAAATTGCTGGCGGCTGGGTGCGAGCACGGGAATGGCGAGCGCAGTGGCGATCGGGGTGATCAAAAGCCCCTGGCCCAACTGGAAAACTGCCTCGAGCTGGGCGATGCCGGCCTCCAGGCCCAAATCAGCCACCTGCTTGGGCTGGCGGTGACCCTGCCGCCCCAATGGCGGGACCGGCTCAGTCGACGGCTGGATGGGGTTCTGCTCCATCCCCTGTTTGGTCTGCCCCTCTTTTTCCTGGTGATGGCCCTGATGTTTCAGGCCATCTATGCGGTGGGGGTGCCCTTGCAGGAGGGCTTGGGCTCACTCCTAGATGCCTTTGGCAAAGGGGTGATCGCCCCATTGATTGGGGGCTTGCCGGTCTTTTTGCAGGGTTTCCTGCTCGAGGGGCTCTACCAGGGCATTGGCACGGTGAGCGCCTTTTTGCCCGTGATCTTTCTCTTCTTCCTGGCCATGGGCGTGGTGGAAGACAGCGGCTATCTCTCTCGAGCCGCCTACCTAATGGATGCCTTTATGGAGCGGCTTGGCCTCGACGGCCGCTCCTTCGTGCTCTCGCTGATGGGCTTTGGCTGCAATGTGCCGGCGATCCTGGGCACCCGGGTGATGCGTGATCGGGGCCTGCGGCTGCTTTCGATGCTGATTATTCCCTTCTCGCTCTGCTCGGCGCGCCTGAACGTCTTTTTGTTCATGGCCTCGGTGTTTTTTGCACCCAGGGTTGGGGCCCTGGTGATTTTTGGCCTCTATGTGATCAGTTTTGCTGCGGCGATTCTCACGGCCCTGATTTTTAAGGGCCGCTTCAACAGCTGTGAGCCCCTGGTGTTGGAGTTGCCGCCCTATCGCTTCCCCACCCTGCGCCAGATGTTTTCGCGGGCGTGGCTTGAGGTGCGCCACTTCTGGTTTTGGGCTAGGCGCTTCATCATTTTTGGTGTGATTGCGGTGTGGCTGCTAAACAACCTGCCCTTTGGGGTGGAGCCCGCCTCAGCTGAGTCATTTTCCGGTTTGATGGGTAGGGCCCTGATGCCAATTCTGGGGCCGATAGGCATCAATCCCAAGCTGGCCGGTGCCCTGGTGTTTGGCTTTATTGCCAAGGAGATTGTGCTGGGAGGTTTGGCGGTGATCTACAGCCAGGCCGATCCAATTGCCCTTGGCAATGCGATTGCGGCTGATGTCACCTGGGTTCAAGCGATTAGTTTTATGTTGTTTACCCTGCTCTATACCCCTTGCCTGTCAACGGTGGCGGTGATTCGAAGTGAATCAAAGAGTGCCAAATTCACCACATTTTCTGTGCTGTGGTCGCTGCTATTGGCCTGGGGCACCAGCTTTGCCTTCGTGCAGGGGGCGCGGCTGATGGGCTGGAGCTAGCCATCACCATTTCTTGTTGATCCCATAGGCAGCTCGATTGCCCAAAAGTCGCCAGTTGTGGGCCATTGGTCCCTATGGTTCGCGGCCACCCTTTCTTATCTGATCGATGACCGCTGCCTTCTTGCAGACGGCCTGGTTGGTGCCGCTGTACCCCCTTTTGGCAGCGGTGTTATCGCTGCTCTGGTCGCCAGGGCTAATCACCCGCACGGGCCCCCGCCCCTGCGGCTACATCAACCTTTCGATGGTGCTAGTGGCCTTTGGCCACAGCGTGCTTGCCCTAATTGCGCTGCATACCAATTCGGCGGCGGGGGCTGAGGCTGTTTACGCTCCAATCCGCTTTGGCTGGGTGTGGCTTTCAACGGCTGGATTGCGCCTGGGCTTCGATGGCCTGATCACCGAGCCTGCCCTGATCGCGATGACCGTGATCACGGGCCTGCATGTGCTCACCCAGATCTATGCGATTGGCTATCTGGAAATGGACTGGGGTTGGCCCCGATTCTTTGGTTGTCTCAGCTTTTTTGAGGCAGGTTTGTGCGCCCTGGTGCTCACGGACTCGCTGTTTTTTAGCTATGTGTTGCTGGAGCTCCTAACCCTGGGCACCTACCTGGTGGTGGGCACCTGGTTCAACCAGTCCTTGGTGGTGAAAGGGGCCCGCGATGCCTTCCTCACAAAGCGAATTGGCGATTTGGTTTTGCTGGCCGGCCTGGTGGCGCTGCTGCCCGTAACCGGTAGCTGGAACTTCCACGATTTGGCTGACTGGGCCCAGGGTTACCAGCAGGCCCACGGGGAAGGGGCGGCCCTGCCCTGGAGCCTCAGCTTGATCCTGTTGGCCCTGGTGGCGGGCCCCCTTGGAAAGTGCGCCCAAATCCCCCTGCACCTCTGGCTGGATGAGGCGATGGAAAGCCCCCTGCCCTCCACGGTGTTGCGCAATTCCGTGGTGGTCTTGGGCGGAGCCTGGGTGCTGCTGCGCCTCCAGCCCCTGCTGGCCCTGAGCCCCCTGGTGCAGATCGTTTTGGTGGCCGTGGGCGGATCCACGGCGGTGGTCGCCTCCCTGATTGCCTTGGCCCAAACCGATGTGAAGCGGGCCCTTTCCTTTTTGGTGAGCAGCTGGCTGGGCCTGCTGTTTGTGGCGGTGGGCCTGGGCGGCACGGCGGTGGCAGACCACCTGTTGCTGGTCTATCCGTTGCCGATGGCCCTGTTGCTGATGGCCGTGGGCACAGTGGTGATCAGCAATGTCAGCCAAGACCTCACCCAGCTGGGCGGTCTCTGGAGCCGGCGCCCCCTGATGGGGCTGGCCTTCCTGACCGGCGCCGCCGGCCTGATGGGCCTACCCCCCTTTGGTGGTTTTGCGGCCCTGCGCGAATTGCTCGTGCTCACCCAGGCCAGTGCCCAGCCCTGGCTGCTGGGGGGCCTGGTACTGCTGACCAACGCCCTGATCAGTGCAGGTTTGATTCGGGTCTTTTGCCTGATCTGGGGCGGGGATCCCAAGCCTTTCACGGTTCGCTCGGCCGAGGTGCTTTGGCTGATGGCACTCCCTACCACCCTGTTGATGGGCCTAGTGCTGCACCTGCCCCCCCTGTTGAGCCTCAACGGTGTCTTCGCGGGCGGCCCCCTGCTGGGCTGGGGCCCCCTGGGCTGGCCGCTGGTGGTCACAACCTTGGTGGGTGGTGGATCTTCGGCCTTTTTCTATCTCAGGCCCCACCCCCTGGCCCACCTGCCCTCTGCCCTGGGGGGCCTCCAGGATTGGCTTTCGGCCGACATGCAAACCGAGCGCTTCTACCAGCGCACCGTGGTGGGCTTGGTGGTGTCCCTGGCCCGTTGGAGTGCCTGGTCGGATGAGCGGCTGGTGGATGGCTTCAGTGGCCAGGCGGGAGCTTCGGCGATGGCCAGTGCCAGGCGCCTAAGCCTCACCACATCGGGTAGGTCCCAGGCCTATGCCCTTTCCCTGGTGGTTGGGGTGCTGTTGATGGCCACCTGGTTGTTGGCCCGCACCAGCTTTGTTTCTCTCGCTGGGGTGAATTGATGAACCCGCTGCTCCTATTGCTTTTATTGGCCTTCCCCCTGCTGGGCGGCATCGCCATTCCCCTTTTGGCACCGGCCTGGGCCCGGCCTGCGGCCCTGGCGGCGGCGGCCGCGCAATTGGCCACGGCGATCGCCTGTGCCATCGGCTTGTCTGGGGCTGAACTGAACTTCAGCCAGGCCTGGTTGCCGCGGCTGGGGCTCTCCCTCGACCTGGGCCTGGATGGCCTTTCTTTGCCCTTGGTGCTGCTCACCGCCCTGCTCACGGCCATGGCGGTGCTTTCCAGCCCGGTAGATCAGGGACGGCCGCAGCTCTATTTCGCCCTGATGTTGGCCACCAACCTGGGGCTGGTGGGTGCATTTTTGGCCCGCAACGCCCTGCTATTTGTGATCGCCTATGAGCTGATCTTGATCCCCACCACCCTGCTGGTGGCCACCTATGGCGGCGAGAAGCGGGCGGGGGCAGCGATTCGCTTCCTCACCTATGGGGCCGTTTCCGGCGTGGCGCTGGTGGCTGCCGTGCTTGCCCTTGGCTGGAGCCAGGCCGGTGGCCCCAGCTTTGCCTTCGCGGATCTGGCCGCCATCACCCACGGGGAAAGCCCCCTGGCTCTCGGCACCCAGCGCTGGATCATGGCCCTGGTGCTGCTGGCCTTTGGCCTGAAGCTCCCCGTGGTGCCCCTGCATGGCTGGCAGCCAGCCACCTACAGCCAGGCCCCCACGCCGGTGGCGATGTTGATGAGTGGCGCCGTTTCCAAGCTGGGGGCCTATGGCCTGCTGCGTTTTGGCCTGGAGTTTCTGCCCGAAACCTGGCAGGCCTGGTCGCCTTGGATTGCCGCAGTGGGGGCAATCACCGCCATCTACGGAGCCCTCAACGCCATTTCCCAGCTCGACATGCGGCGGCTGGTGGCCTACAGCTCCCTGAGCCACATGGGCTTTTTGGTGCTGGCCCTGGCGGCGGCCACCCCCTTGAGCCTCCAGGGCGTGGTGGCCCAGATGTTGGCCCATGGTCTGATCATTGCCCTGCTCTTCTCCCTGGTGGGGTTGATCGAGCGCAAGACAGGCACCACCGCCATTCCGGAGCTCTCAGGTTTGCTCAATCCCCAGCGCGGTTTGCCCTTCACCCTGGGCCTGATGCTGTTGGCCCTGATGGCCGCGGCTGGTGTGCCTGGCTTGGCGGGGTTTGTGGCCGAACTGCTGGTTTTCGAAGGCAGTTGGTCGACCTTTCCCCTGCCCACCCTCACCTGCCTGGCCGCTTCGGTGCTCACGGCCGTTTACGCGGTGCGCCTGTTCAACCGGGTGGGCTTTGGTCGACTCGACAGCGACCGGGCCGATTGGGCCAGCACCACCTGGGTTGAACGCCTGCCTTCCCTAACCCTTACAGCTGCTGTGTTGCTGGCCGGTATTTGGCCCACCGCACTGACTGGCTGGAGTGAAACCGCCACGGCGGCCCTGGCTTTGCATTCCCAACCGTTCTTGTAAACCCACATCCATACCCCTAACAGCCATGCCCCCAACCCCCATTCCCGCCTCAACCCACCCCTTTGCCGAGGTGATTCACCGCTTGGAGGCGGGCGGTTCGATGCTGCCGGATACGCCTGAAAATCTCCAACAAATCATCGGCATATACAAGGCCTATGCGGTGCCGATGGATTTCTATTGGCGTGATTTGCTCTACATCGCCGAGAAGGTTTTCCTAAATCCCCTACCTGCCTTTAAGTATTTCATCTCCCAGAAGTATCTGGACCTACCCAATAGCTATGCGGGCGACCAATCCCAGCTGCGCATATGGCGCGGTGGTGAAAAGGCCCATCCAGAGCTGCTGGCCTTCATGGATAAGGGCGAAACCAAGGCGATGCCAAAACTGCTGCATCACCTTTGGCACGACCGGGTCAACATGGAGTTTGCGGAGGCCTGCATGCAGGCCATGTTTTGGCACCAGGGCATGGGTGGCCGATTCAACGACTATCTAGATAGTGAGGCCTATAGGGCCAATGCCGACCGGGCCATCAAAGCCTATTTCAAGGGCAATCCCTTGATGCTTGGTCTCCATAGGCTTTTTCCGGAAATGTTTATGGAGAAGGTGCGACAACTTTCTTTTTACGCCAATTTGGGATTGTTCTGGGAGGTGATGGCGCCGGTTTTCTTTGAAATGAGTGACCTCTACGACGAAGGCAAGCTAACAAGCGTGCCCGAGGCCATGGATTTTCTGGTAAATGGCATTTTTGCAGTGGCCGGCAGGCCCATCTATCACCATGTATTCATTGGTAGTGAATGTTTTGAAATCATCCCCAAGAGTGAGGGTTTTACCTGGCTCTATGAGGCTGCCCTTCCCTACGTGGAGGCGGTTTTCTATCGCACTTCCCCCTTCAGGGGTACCAAGAGCTACAACGCCCAGGCGGGGCAGGTTCCAGCCGATCAGGCGGATTTCCACTACGGAATTTTGTATGCAGATGTCTATCCGGTGGGTTCGGCCGGAATCCCACCGACCCTGCTAATGCAGGACATGCTCCATTTTCTGCCCCCCTACCTGAAGGAGCTCTATGGCCAGCATCGGCGGGGGGAGGGGGATCAGCTGGTGCAGCTGGGCATTACCTTCCAGCGCTCGATGTACAACGTGACCTCGGCCGTAATCCAGGCCCTGCGGGCCGCCCTTTTCTATCCCTTGGATGATTCCGATCCCGAGCACTTGATGGCTAACCGTCGCTTTTTTGAGGCCCAAATGGATCGTTTCCTGCGGCCAGAAGCTCGCCTCACTGATATCCAAAGCCAAGATTATCGCTAGCTCTTAAATCCCAACTTCCCATGGCCACCATTCTCGAGACCGCTAAGGGTGCAGGTGTTTTTAATACTTTGCTTGCAGCCGTGGATGCGGCGGGGCTTCGCTCTGCCCTAGAGGGCCCTGGGCCCTTCACGGTGTTTGCTCCCGTGGATGATGCCTTTGCGGCCCTGCCCCCGGGCACGGTGCAAACCCTGGTGGACAACCCACCCCAGCTGGCCCGAATTCTCAAATACCACGTGTTGTCCGGGGCCTTTAAGCGGGCCGAAATTGTGGCCCAGGCCGAATGGACCAGCCTCGAGGGAGCCCCAATTCCGATCCGTCGCGGTAGCGCTGGCGATGAACCCTTTGAGATCAAAAATGCCACCGTGCTCACGGCCGACATCGCCTGCGAAAACGGCGTGGTGCACGTGATTGATCGGGTTATCTTGCCGGGCTAAATCCAGGCCGTTTGGCCCTGTTAGGGCAGCTGGCTGATGGCCCATTCCAGGGCGCCGTAGCACTGCTGCAGTTGGCTGTCGCTGATCCCCAGGGGTGGCAGCAGATACACCACATTCCCGAGGGGCCTGAGGAATACCCCCTTCTCCAGGCAAAGCCGCTGGATCAGGCGCCCCACCGGGTTTAGGTAGCTGTTGGCTCCCGATTCCAGTTCAAAGGCGGCCATGGTGCCCAGGCAGCGCACCCGAGCCACCTGGCCATGGCGGCTTAGTTGCTCCAGTTGGGGAATGTGGCGGGCCTCAAATTGCTGGAAGCGCTCCGGATTTTGCTGGAGTAAATCGAGGCTGGCCAGGGCTGCGGCGCAACCGAGGGGGTTGGCGGTGAAGCTATGGCCGTGAAAAAAGGTGTGGCTGGGGTTTTCGCTAATGAAGCCCTGGTAGAGCCGCTCACTGGCCATGGTTGCCCCCATCGGCAGGAACCCCCCGGTGAGCCCCTTGGAGAGGGCCATTAGGTCGGGCTGGAGGGCAGCCCTCTGGCTGGCAAATAGGGAGCCGGTGCGGCCAAAGCCCGCCATTACCTCATCGGCAATTAGTAGGGCACCACTGGCTTTTAGGAGCTTTTGCACCTCCCTTAGGAAGCTGGCGCGCACCATGCGCATGCCGGAGGCCCCCTGGATCAGGGGTTCCACGATCAGGGCCGCCGTGGGGGTTTGCAGGGCGATCTCAAGCTGGCGCAGGGATTCGGCCTCGCGCTGCTCGAGGTTTTCGTCACCCCAATGGGTGTGGGGCCAGGGGATTCGCGCTACATCAAATAGGAGGGCGTCGTAGGGGTCGGTGAAGATCGAGCGGTCACCCAGGGCCATCGCCCCGAAGGTGTCGCCGTGGTATGCCCCCTCAAAGGCGATCAACTGGCGCCGGTCGCTGCCCTGGTTGCGCCACCACTGCCAGGCGATCTTGAGGGCCACCTCCACGGCGGTGGAGCCGTTGTCGGAGAAGAACAGCCGGCCCAGCCCGGTGAGGGCGGCCAGGCGGGTGGCCAGCTGCTCGGCCGGGCCATGGCTGAAGTTGGCGAAGATCACCTGCTCCAGCTCCAGGGCCTGGCGGCCGATGGCGGCGGCGATGCTCGGTTCGGCGTGGCCGTGCAGGGTCACCCACCAGCTGCTGATCGCATCGATCAGGCGACGGCCGTCTTCCAGTTCCAGTAGGCAGCCCCTAGCCCCCAATACCCGCAGGGGTTCGGGGGCCACCGCCACCTGGGTGGTGGGGTGCCAGAGGTGGGGATGCCAGCTCATCGACTCAGGCTTCTAGGTGATCGGGTGATGCCCACCAGTACGGCGGCGCCGAAGCGGTTGTCATTACTACAGGTATTGGTTGGCGATGAACAATAGGCAGTGCCGCCCAGGGTTAGGGCATCGGTCTCCGGGCCGTTCCCCCTCCCCAACTGGCGCCGCCCCTCACCCATAAAGCTGGGAATTGTGTGATGTTGATGTTCCCCATTCCCCCGCTTCTCTTGGAGTTCAGTTCCCACCAGCTCGAGGTGGCGGAGACCCTGATTCAGGTGGGCCGCTTTGTGGTGATCTTCATTGCCGCCCGGGCCATTGCCGAGGTGATGGTGCGGCTGCAGCTGCCCACGATCCTGGGGGAGCTGGTGGCCGGCGTGTTGATCGGCGTCTCGGGCCTGCACCTGATTGTGCCGCCGGAAACCCAGGCCCAGATTGGTGCGGGAGTTGCCGGGCTGTTGGCCTCCTTAGCCGAGATCAGCCCGGATGCGGTGCGGGAGATCTATGCCGAAACCTTCCCAAACCTGCAGTCGGTTTCCCTTTTGGGGCTGTATGCCCTGCTGTTTTTGACTGGCCTGGAAAGCGAGCTGGATGAATTGGTGGCCGTGGGCGTGCAGGCCACCACGGTGGCCGTGGCCGGGGTGGTGCTGCCCTTTGTGCTGGGTACGGCCGGCCTCTACTTCCTATTCCATGTGCCGCTGATCCCTGCGGTGTTTGCGGGGGCTGCCATGACGGCCACCTCAATCGGGATCACCGCCAGTGTGTTTGGTGAGCTCAAGTGGCTCAAGCGCCGTGAGGGCCAAATCGTGATCGGCGCTGCCGTGCTCGACGACATCATCGGCATCGTGATCCTGGCGGTGGTGGTTGCGATCGTGGGTGGGGGGGCCTTCAGCGTGGGTCCGGTGCTGAAGCTTTGCCTGGTGGCGGTGGCGTTTGTGGCCGTAGCCCTGGTGCTGAGTCGTAAGGCAGCCCCGGCCTTCGACTGGCTGGTGGACCAGCTCAAGGCCCCAGGTGATGTGGCGGTGGCGAGCTTTCTCGTGCTCACCCTCTGCTGTTTTGTTGCCCAGGCGATAGGCCTGGAGGCGGCCCTGGGGGCATTTGCCGCCGGCCTGATCCTCAGCGCCTCCAAGCACTCCCACGACATTGACGCCGCCGTAAAGCCCCTGGTGGCCCTGTTTGCCACCGTCTTTTTCGTGCTGATCGGCACCGGCCTAGATCTGTCGGTGCTCAATCCCCTCGATCCGGCCAACCGTGAGGGCCTGATCGTGGCGGCCTTCCTGCTTTTGGTGGCGATTGCCGGCAAGGTGGCCGCTGGCTGGAGTTACTTGAGTGCCGAACCCACCAATCGACTCGTGGTGGGACTGGGGATGATGCCCCGCGGCGAAGTGGGTCTGATCTTTTTGGGCCTGGGTAGCCAGGCTGGGATTCTTACCCCTGCCCTGGAGGCTGCGATTTTGTTGATGGTGATCGGCACCACCTTCCTGGCTCCAATCCTGTTGAGGCTTGTGATCCCAGCCGAGACTTAGTGCAGAATTGAACCGAAACAGAGCCCATCTATGGCCTACGGCTTGAGTTTGGTTGAGATCGTGGTGGGGATCCTGCTGCTATTTGGCGGCGGCGAGCTGTTTGTGGCGGGATCCGTAGCCATTTCCCTGCTGCTGGGGATCCCCCAGATCGTGATTGGTCTGACGGTGGTGTCGCTTGGCACCAGTGCCCCCGAGCTGTTTGTAAGCCTTATTTCCACCCTCCAGGGCGGCAGCGGCGGCGATGCCCTGGCCGTTAGCAACATTGTGGGCTCCAATATTTTCAACGTGCTGGTGGTGTTGGGGGTCAGTGCCCTGGTGATGCCCCTGCGGGTCAAGAGTCGCCTGGTAAGGCGGGATGTGCCCTTGCTGTTGGGGGTTTCGATGTTCACCTGGGGAATGGCATCCGGGGGACGGCTCACCTGGCAAGCCGGCCTGGCCCTACTCACGGGCACGGTGCTGAACCTGCTGTGGGAAATGCGCAGCGCCAAGGAGGAGCCCGCCGAGGTGCAGGAGGAATTTGAAAACGAAGGCCAGGCTTCTGCCCCCGTGGCGGCCATCAAGTTGGCGGCGGGATTGGGGCTGCTGATCTGGGGCTCCCAACTGCTGGTGAAAGGGGCCACCGCTGCAGCCCTCGGGCTGGGGGTAAGTGAAACCGTTATCGGTCTGACGATCGTGGCAGCGGGCACCTCGATGCCAGAGCTGGTGACCTCCGTGGTGGCGGCCTATCGGGGCAAGGCGGATTTGGCGATCGGCAACGTGGTCGGCAGCAATCTGCTCAACCAATTAGTGATCTTGGGGATTTGCGCCACCGTTTCCGGGACCCGCGGGCTGGGGGTTGATCCCCTAATGGTGGCTAGGGATTTTCCGATCATGGTGCTCACCACCCTGGTCTGCGTGCCAATTTTCTGGAGTGGTGGCGTGATCACCAGGCTGGAAGGCGGTCTGCTCTTGGGGCTCTATGGCCTCTATCTGGTGGAGCAATTGGTGCTGAATATGCTCCCCGCGGCA